>JAAYPM010000015.1 GCA_012519815.1 Bacteroidales bacterium | reverse complement strand
TTTTCTCGTTATCAAATGCACAATACTCCCGATTTGCAAAGTAATGATATACTTGCACTTGCTGTTGATTATAAACAACGACTTTGGGTAGGTACGGCACGTGGAGGAGTGTCTGTTTTTTCAAATCCCTTGTCTGTAACGCTCACAGGAACACGAGTTTTTCAAGGAAATGCTATTGCATTATGTATAGATTCAAAAAATAATTTATGGATTGGGCGTGGCTCCGGAGAAGGACTGCAGGTAATTAATTTAAAAGATTATACAAGCGAGAATATTCCAACACCTATACAGTATAAAAAAAGTGTGTTGCAAAAGCATAGTTTAAGTGATAATTCAATTTTCCATATTTACGAAGATTCTATGGGAGATATTTGGATAGGAACATTTGGCGGTGGTGTTAATTATACTTCAAAACGAATAAAAAACTTTCATATAATTGAAGAATATTATGGAGCGAATAAAATATTAAGCAGCAATCTTATAAATTGTTTTTATCAAGATTCTCATACTTTATGGATTGGTACCGAATCGGGTTTAGATGAATGGAATATGCAAACAAATACGTTTCGTTCATAAATGAATATTCCGGGAAATAGCACAAGTTTACAAGGAAATGCGGTGTATGCAATTCATAAAGATTCTCAAGGAACATTATGGATTGGAACATGGAGCGGAGGATTAAATAAATTTAATTATGATACAAAAACATTTACTCATATTCCTTTAAGTACAAATCCTGTAAATAATGTATTTTCTATTGCCGAAGATGCACATAAAAATTTATGGATTGGTACCATTGAACCTACCGATGGTTTATTTTCCTATAATTTGCAAACTGGAAATATATCACGTTATTCTACAAAACGTGCTGATACAAGCAGTATATCTGAAAATTCTGTAAATGATATTTTAGTTACACAGAACGGAAGTGTGTTTGTTTCAACATTTCGAAGTGTAGAACTGTATCAACCTCATTCAAATAATTTTTTACGAATACCACTGCATAATTTTTCTTCTGATACTATAACCAGACCCTATATTTCATCGCTTTTTGAAGACGCACACGGAAGAGTGTTGGTGGGCACCAATTATGGAGTTTTAGAATTAGATACTGTGCAAAAGAAAATAGTGAGAAATCAATTGTTTAAAAACTTTACAACTACCATACAAGGTATTACCGAAGATGCAAACAACAATATTTGGATATCAACACAGCAAGGAATTAAACGGTTTATTGCAGACACATCTACAAATAAACCCTATGTTATTGAGCATTTTACGTATCACGATGGAATTTCTGCAGATGAAACAAAACCACGTTCTATATACAGAAACTCAAAGGGATATATATTTGTTGGGACATCGCAAGGTATTACCTTTTTTCATGAAGATAGTATTTATATGAATACAAACATTCCGCGTGTTGAAATAACAGATATGTTGCTCCTCAATTTTTCGCCAAACGAAAATGCTGAATATATACCAATTACTAATACTTCGTTTTTTAATGATACGATTGTATTAGAACACACAGCAACCGATTTTATAATACGATATGCTGCATTAAATTATTTAGTGCCGCAAAAAAACCGTTATTTTTATAAGTTAGTTGGACATAATTCTGAGTGGATTGATGCGGGCACGCAAACAAGTGTTACTTATACAAATATGCAACCGGGAACATACGTATTTCAGGTTATTGGTTCAAATAATGATGGTGTTTGGAATACAGAACCTGCAAAACTTACAATTGTTATTAAATATCCATGGTGGCAAACGATTTATTTTAAAATTGCACTTGTTTTATTAGTTATTTTGGGTATTTGGGGAGTTATAAAATTTCGTGTTGCTATATATAAAGCTCAGCAAATTAAACTTACACAAAAAGTTGAAGAACGTACACAGGAACTTTCGCAAACAAATAAAGTTTTACAAACAAAACAAGAGCAAATAAGCCGTCAAAATAAAGAGTTGTTTCGCCATAGAAATGAACTCCAAAATCTTGTAGAGGAGCGTACCGCAGATTTATTAATTGCAAAACAAAAAGCCGAAGAAAGTGATAGACTTAAATCTGCATTTTTATCAAATATGAGTCATGAAATTCGTACACCAATGAATGCAATTGTTGGATTTTCAGAAATGCTTGTGCAAGATGAATTGACCGAAGATGAAAAAGTAGAATTTGTACGAATTATTTCAGAAAGTAGCAAACAACTTCTTCGTATTGTAGATGATATATTAGATATTTCTCGTATTGAAACGGGAAGTATGTCTATTACTACGGAAATTGTAGATTTACATGCTGTTATGGTTGAATTACGTGATTTTTTTGAACCACAAATGCGTTCAAAAGGTATTAAGTTTATTCAAGATATTCCTTCTCAAGCTGTTGTTTTAGAAACAGATAGAACAAAATTGTTTCAAATTTTCACAAATCTTATTGGCAATGCTCTTAAATTTACTCGGTCTGGAGAGGTTTGTTGTGGATATGTTGTACAAGAAAATCAGATTCAATTTTTTGTAAAAGATACCGGTGTTGGCATACCAAAACGATTACATGAAAAAATATTTGAACGATTCCGACAAGCAGACCTTAAAGTGTCGCGAACGCACGGTGGCACAGGATTAGGATTGGCAATATGTAAAAGATTAGTGGAACTTATGTCGGGAACTATTTGGTTAGAATCGGAAATTAATATTGGATCTTCGTTTTATTTTACATTGCCTTATGTGCAGGCAGAAATACAAAAAAAACCAAAATTTAAAAGCAGATTTTCATTTGTTTCAAAAACTAAAAAAACAATATTAGTTGCCGAAGATAATGATATTAATTATTTATACTTATATAAAGTACTTACTCGTGCTAATTACACAGTAATACGAGCAAAAAATGGTTCGGAAGCAGTTCATATTTGCGAAGAAAATCCAGATATTGCAATGGTGCTTATGGATATTAGAATGCCTGTTTTAGATGGTATAGAAGCTGCAAAATTAATTTTACAACAAAAACCAAATCTTCCAATTCTTATGCAAACGGCGTTTGCTTTAACGTTTCATAATGAGCAAATAAAACAAATTAACTGCATTGGAATGATATCAAAACCTATAAAACGCGATGAATTATTGCAATATATTTCTGAACATATATAAAATTCCTTATGCGATACGAAGCTATATCACCATATTTATTTAGCAAAAACAGAGAGAAAATTCTTGCACAAATGCCGCAAAATTCTATTGCGGTTATTCATTCAAATGATGCAATGCCACGTAATGGCGATTTGTTTTTCCCATTTCGGCAGCAATCAGATTTTTTTTACGCATCGGGTATCGAACAAGAAGAATCAATTTTATTGTTTGTTCCTTATGAATCAGACCCAAATAAACGTGTGCAATTATTTATTTTAAAGCCAGATGAAAAACTTGAAATTTGGGAAGGAAAAAAACTAACTCCGCTTGAAGCTCAAAAAATATCAGGTATTCAAACAGTGCTTTCAGAAAAGGAATTTTATACAACTTTTGCCGAATATGCTAAAAAAAGTGAAATAATCTATATAAATCAAAATGAAAATCCGCGTTTTACATCACCTATTTCTTCTCGTGATGAGAGATTTAAAACCTATGTGCAACAAAAATATCCGAAACATGAAACTCGCTCTTTAGCACCTATTTTATGTAAATGTAGGCTGATTAAAGAACCCGAAGAAATTGAATTAATTTCCAAAGCATGTGCAATTACTCGTGAAGGATTTTTAGAGGTTTGTTCACGAATTAAACCGGGTATGAAAGAATATCATATTGAGGCAATTTTATCAGAAGTTTTTATTTCTCATGGTGCTTCAGGACACGCATTTGAGCCTATTGTAGCTTCAGGAAAAAATGCCTGTTATTTACACTACACAAAAAACAATTCTCTACTTGAATCCGGCACATTAGTAACTATAGATTTTGGTGCAGAATATGCAAATTATGCAAGCGATTGTACACGAGCAATTCCAGTGAATGGAGAATTTTCTAAACGCCAAAAACAAATATATATGTCGGTGTTACGAGCGTTTAAACAAACAAAAAAGATAATTACGGCGGGCACAACTATTCAGAATATTCATAGCGAGGCGTGTAAATATATAGAGGAAGAATTGTTGCTGTTAGGACTTATTACCAAACAAGATATTGCAACACAAAAAGCAAAATCCCCCGCATATTTCACCTATTTTATGCATGGTGTTTCTCATTTTTTAGGTCTTGATACACACGATGTTGGAGAAAAAGATGTTGTTTTAGAACCGGGAATGGTTTTAACATGCGAGCCGGGAATATATGTTCTTCAAGAAGAAATAGGCATTCGATTAGAAAATACTATTTTAGTAACAACAGACGGAAATAAAGATTTAATGGACAATATTCCATTTATTGAAGAATGAAAATCACAGAAATATAAGAGAATAATCTGTATAAATAAGAAGATTTTGAGTATTAACTATGTTTTGAAAACATCATTTGTTTATCTGAATTAATAATAAATGACCCCACTCTGCTAAGTAACATTATTATAATAGCAGCATATCCAGCATGCATATATTGTGGATTAAAAGGAATACTACCTATATAAAGAAGGAAAATAATTCCATACAAGAGTAAATACCATTGTGTATATGGGCGTAATTTTGGAATAAACCATACAAGAGCAAATATAACATGAATAGGCGATGCCCAAAGAATATTATAATTCGGAAAAACTACTGGATGAATACTGAAAAAACTGAGAAATGTTAACACTCCGCCCAATAATCCTATAAGTATATATAAAAAACTATCAAACCAATATAAGTGTTTTTTCATTTTATATTCAATATATACTATTGTAAAACAGATAAATGTAAAAATCCAAAATAATCCCGAAGGACGTAATGCAAAAGGAGGGGGAATTTGTATTGGTTCTGCAGCAACAATAGTTTGAGTAGAGCAAACAAGCGGCTTTATTCCATCAGCTGTTGTAATAGTAGCATGTTGCACCATCATACTTAAAAAATCGGGTAAAAACATGCTTTCAAATACTGTTGCAGGCTTGTCGGTTGGTTCTCCTAATGCGAGTCCTATTCCAAAACGCAACCACGAATAATTATGCACATATTTGTGTAATAACGCACGCCATGTTCGAGAAAGAGAATCTTTTTGTAATAAATCAGCAGAAGACGCAAACCAAAGTGTATCAGAAAATGCTGTAGTTGTAGGAATATTCCATTGGAGAGAATCACCTAATACTTGTATAATAAGGTCGCGCGGACGAGTAGCACAATTATCATATAAAAAATTATATAAATATGTTCGATGTTCGGGCATTGCATTTTTTTCGAGCATTGCATTGAGCGTTTGCACTTGTTGAGGTGTGAAATTTAACACTTGCTCAATCACACTTCGTTCGTCAAAATAATATTCTGTTATAAATCGCGAAAACGATGTAACACCTAAATGATAGTAAGTTTCGCCTTTTACAAAATTGTAAACAAAATCATCGGAATAGCGAAACATGCCAAAATTATATACAATGTCAGTGTAGTTTGCAGAGTCAACAAATCGAATAGCAGTATGTCCAAAATGTGAATGAATTTCGGAACCGGGAGCACAGGTGAGTAAAGAAAAATATGCTTTCTCTGAAATTGATTGAGAGAATAGTGAAATGCTAAAAAAAAACGATAAAATACATGTAGTAAATAGTTTCATACAGCAAAAATAAAGAAATTTAGTATGCAAATGTACATGTTTTATACCCATGCACAAATCTATATGTGTTGAAAAATAAATAATATATAGGGATTTTCACTTTATAAATTGTCAATGTATAGAATATAGAAAAATTAAAAAAAATCAAAAGCGTAATGCTATTTATAAAAATTATGTATTTTTGTAATCCTTCGGGTTTTTTTGAAAATTTTAAAAAATGTATATAGTCTAAATTAAATTATAATTGTTATGAAACAAGATGTACTCTCTACCAAATTGTTTAAGGGAATTGTGGCAAAAGTAACACTGCTTTTTGCAATGCTTACGTTATTTGCAACTACAGGTTTTTCTCAGAATTATCCCTTCCCGCAAAATTACAAGTATCCGTATGGTAATATTTACACCGCATCGAATGTGCAATCAACTATTCAAAGTTTGTACAATTCATGGAAGTCAACGTATTATACAACTGGTACTGTAAATGGTAAACCTGCGGCACGTATTAAATTTATACAACCGGGGCAAGACGGTTCTGTAACAGTATCTGAAGGTATAGCGTATGGTATGCTTATAATGGTGTACATGGATAATGCTACAAATAATACACAAGATGCATTTAATAGATTGTGGACATATTATAAAGAAAACGCCGATCATCAAGGTTTTATGAACTGGAAGGTGAACGCGTTTACAGGAAAAGTTGCTGCTGGAGGAGGAAACGAACACGGTGCTACTGACGCTGACGTTGACGTTGCACAAGCGCTATTAATGGCAGATAGACAATGGGGAAGTTCTGGTTCTGTAAATTATTTGAGTGAGGCACGTACTATAATTAACAATATTTATAGTTATGAAGTTGATGGTAATAAATTATTAAAACCAGGGAACGCATTTAATGATTATGCAAACCCATGTTATTATATTACCAATGCTACGGAACTTTTTGGGAGAGTAGAGGTTGCGCAAGGTTGGCAAGGTAGTAATCGATGGAATGCTGTTACTACGGCATGTTATAATTTAATGAAAGCATCGGCAAATTCATCAACTGGATTAGTGCCCGACTGGTGTCATAATGGAACACATGGAGCTGCTGGTACTTATATTAATGGTATAGTATCTGATAAATTTGAATCATATTTTTTATATGACGCAGTGCGTGTTCCATGGCGTATGGCACATGCTTATGCTTGGTACGGGCATCAAGATGCATATGAAATTGCATATGATATTACAGATTGGGTTCAACGAACACACCCCGACCCTGCTGGTATTTGGGATGGGTATTTGTTAAATGGAAATGTTTTTGATAATCCAACTGGTAATCCAAATTTTAGTGCGCTTGGTAAAAACCATAACTCGTGTTTTTCGGGTGGGTTAAGTATCGGTTCTATGGTGAGTTCATCATTTAATTCATATATGGATAAATGTTGGTATTCTGGTAGTGCGGTTGACCAATATGGACATTATTACACGCATACTACACAATTATTATATATGTTAACTTTAACTGGTAATATGCCTAACTTTTGGGATATGAAACCGGTTCCTGTGGCTGCTGAAACAAATGCGAACGGAAATGCAATTTATGTTGATTTTAGTAAAGCTTTAGCAACTACAACAAGTACTACGGGTTGGACAGTTCATACCTATGCTGATGAATTTGATGATCAAGCTACAACTGTTCCTATTTCAAGTCTTTCGGTAAGCGGAACTCGTGTTATAATTAACACTTCATCTGATATTTCGGAACCAGTTATTACTATTTCATATAATGGTACAACTATTAAAGGGCTTGCTGATAATATTGCAGCTGATGCGTTTGCAGATTTTGAAGTAACGAATAAAATCACAAACATGGAACCATATCCAATATCTCGTTTAACAGATGTGTATGGAACTATGATTAAAATACAATGGAGTAAAGAAATAAAAATATCTGCTGCTTCTGCAGCTAATTTTACTGTAAAAGTAAAAGGAAGCACAGTTCCCGTAACAAGTATAGAAATTGACCCTGAAGATGGAACATACTTAAATGTAAATATTGAAGGAGGCCATTTTTCATCTAAAAACGATGTGGTTACTGTGAGTTATACTGGTGGCACTATTACTGGTTTAACAGGCACAAAAACTGCAAAAGCATTTACAAATGCTCCGGTGCAAAATTTTTATTTATCGGTTAGTTGTGATGTTGTTGATGATTTTACTAGTGGCACACGCTTAGGATTTTATACATGGGATGCTGCTACCACAGTATCTATTACTAACGACCCAGCTGACGCGTCAAATAAAGTACTTTATTATAAAGAAACTGCTTCGAGTAATGCGTACGCAGGTATTACTCAAAATGGTGGATTACCTACTGCAATGGCAACTGAGCTCACAGCCGCATTAAACAACAATGCATTATTTAAATGTCGTTATTATGTAAAAACTGCACCTTCTGATAAAAAAATACGAATTACTATTGGTGAATCAGATGAATGGTACACTCCTGGTAAAGGTGAATATATACAATTTGATATTAATGTTACAGGAAAGGCTCTAAACACTTGGCATGAATTTGAATATTCTATTGCAGGTAAAGTGTCTTCATCTGCAACCTACAAATGGTTTATTATGGAACCAGGGAACGGTGTTGCAGAAGCAACAGAATTGTATTTTGACGATTTCCAATTCTGTCCTCCTCCTGCAACTGTAAACTTCTCAAATGCACGTTCTTCGTATGATGGAACACACATAGAAGTTCGGTTTAATTCGGCTATGAAGATTCCTACAAATATGAGTGCATTTACCGTACGTGTTGATGGAGTAACAACACCTGTTACATCTATCTCTACAAAACAAGGAGACGCAACAACGCTTGTATTAACACTTGCTACACCTATTTCAAATGCCTCAGAAGCAGTTACTATTTCTGATGCTGGATATGGATTTTATTCTGTTGATGGACGTGCAGGAGAATACTTTTATAATGAAACGGTACTTAATTTATATGGCGTTTCGGTAACAACAGGATGGCGTGATGATTTTAATGACGCAAGTGATTATGTTACTCTTAATCTTGGTGGAGGTCCAAAATATACCTTAACTGAAAACGCTTCTGGATTAGGAACGTTATCAGTTAAAATAGCAGGAGGCGCAGTAGATCCAACATGGCAATCTTTAGATATTACCACTTTTGTTGATGCAGGTGAAGCATCTCGTGAGGTAATGGATTTAACTAATCGTGAAGTTGTTGAATTTCGCTATAGAGTAACTGCACATACAAGTCCAACATTAATAGTGCGTATTGATTTAAAAGATAAGATTCGTGAATGTGCCTCAGATAAAATGCCATTTAAAACATTAAGTGTTGATGGTGCTTGGCATACAGAAACTATTGATGTAAGTACATATTTCCAAAGTGTATATGGTAGTCCTTCTGGTGATGTTGATAGAAGTAATATCTATCAAGTAATGTTCAAATTTATGGAAAAAGAAGGAACAGAAGCAAATGACTATAATCCAACTTTATTTAATGGAACAATAGAGTTTGATTATATTTCTGTTGGTTCTGCATTAATTTTAACTGTACCTACTACTACAATTAATGAAGGGGCAAGTTTAACTGCAAAAAGTAATGCTGATGGACAAATATTTTTAGTGCCAGTTAATACAGCTCCAATACTTTCTGCAATGCAGGATTCAGTATTTGCAGATAGGGGCGTTGTGGCTGATGTTACGGCAGATGTAAATAAAACAATTGCAACTACAGGATTAACCCCTGGATATTATTGGGCATATGCGTATGATCCAATTTCAGGAGCAATTTCAGCAAAAATAGGGGTGCAGATTAATGATATTACACCACCAATTATTACACAGTTTGATTCAGGTGCATTTGCAAAAACTGCGGTTGTAACAGCAACAGTAAATGAAGATGCATGGTTGTTTTTAATACCAACTACCGGAATTGATGTTACGAGCGAAAACGACATACTGAATAAATCATATTTTAGTACTGCTGTTATGGCAAATGTTGCTGCTGCAATTAATTTAGCAGATGTAACAACGCTTGCTGTGGGAGATTCTTTCCGATTTATTGCTATAGATTATGCGTATCCGCAAGGAAATATTTCAACTCCAACAACAACTCCTGTTACTATTATAGATGCACCGCTTTCAATGTCTGTTGTTCCAACAGGAGAAATAGAGCAAGGCACAAGCATTACTGTTTCGGTAAATCGTGCAGCTCACGCATATTTAATACCAAGCAATATTGTTGTTTCATCTCAAGCTGATTTAACAGCAAATCAAGTTGCAGATGTTGCTATTACAGGTTTAAGTAATGATATAGTTACTACATCAGTTCCCGAAGGGCAATATTTTGTATATGTTTCAGATGGAGTTGATATTGTTGGTCCTTCGGCACGTATTACTGTTATAATTTCAAACGTAGCAGTTGATGCTATTACGGCACTTCCTTCAATTAGTGTAGATATGGGGGCAACAACAGTAGTGGAAGTAGGCTTTACACCAACAAATGCATCATCATTTGCTTTAGATTTAGATTTTACTTCATCGTACATTGATGCAACATATGATGAAACAACACAAAAAATTACAATTACTGGTGTGCAAGTAACTTCTACACCAACACAATTGTTATTAACATCTATACCTGACGGTAAAACATTTACAATTAATGTTACTGTTACCTGCCCTACTACTGCACCAACATTGGCACAAGTTCCAAATGTTACAACATGTTCAGATGCACCTGCTCCATTAGTTGCAAATACGGCACCAGCCCAAGCAGTTTGGTACACGGCAGCAACAGGTGGTGCGGCAGTATATACAGGAAACACCTTTGCTCATGGTAAAACATCGGGTATCACAACATATTATGTGGCTCAAGATGCAAATGGTTGCGAAAGTGCAGATCGTTTAGCGGTTACTGTTACGGTAAATGCAACACCTACACCTGCAATTACAGCTGCAGGACCATTGTGTAAAAATGCATCTTCAATAACGCTTGCTGCGACACCCGCAGGAGGAACATGGGGAGGAGCTGTTTCATCAGCTACATTTAACCCCGCAACTGCAGTTGTTGGAGATAATACGGTAACATATACGGTAACACAATCGGGTTGTACAGGAAGTGCATCTGCTGTTGTTGTGGTTAATGATGTGCCATCAATTACAAATGTAGGAATGCCTACCGAATTGTGTAGAAATGATGATGCTATTACATTAGCTAATTATGTAACACCAACAACAGGTACATTTACCCTTGCAGGAACTCCGTTTGCAAGTTTTAATCCTGCAGAACAAACTGTAGGTAATAAAACACTTACATATAGCGTAACAAGCGATGGTTGTACAGCTACACAAGATTTTACTATTAACGTGAAAGCTGTGCCAACTGCTACAATAACAGGTTTACCAGCATCAGTATGCGTTGGAGCAGATGCGCTTGATTTAACTTCATACGTAAGTGTAAGTGGAGGAACATTTTCTGATAATTTAGGAAATGTATCTGGAACTACATTTATACCAACTACTACAGGTACATCAACTATTACACACACTATTACTGCAAATGGTTGTACAGGAACAGCAACTGCGTCTATTACTGTGAATAGTTTACCAGTAATAACACCAGTTGCAGATCTTTGTGTAAACGATGATGCTATTACAGTTACTGCAACTCCAACAGGAGGAATATTCTCGGGAACAGGCATTACAGCTGCTGGAGTATTTAATCCTGCAATTGCTGGAGCAGGTACCCATACAATTACCTATAATGCTGGATGTGGTACTACAACTACTATTACAGTTAATTCAGCTCCTGCTCCAATAGTAAATAACGTTTCTGTAGAGGTAGATGGAACACCAGAAGCGTTTGTTGCAAGTGGTGTAAATGGAACTGTTAATTGGTATAAAGATGAAACATTATTAAATTTAGTAGGTACTGGTGCATCATATGTATCTACAGAAAGTACTGCTGTTGAAAATACGGTATATACGTATTATGTAACAAATACAGAAAATGGATGTACGAGTGATGCTGTTAGCGTTACGTTAACAGTAACTTCATGTTCGGTGCAAGCACCTACAAATGTAACGTCTGTAGCTGTATGTGACGGAGAAGCAATACCATCATTAACAGCAACTGCAAATAGCGGTGCTATTTTAAAGTGGTACAGTAATGCAGATGTATTACTTGAATCTACAAGTACATTTGATCCTACATCGTATATTTCTGGTACAGGTGTTACTACGTTTAAAGTTTCTCAAACAGATGGTTGTGAAGGAACAAAAGCTACTACAACGGTAACAGTACATGCATTGCCTTCGGCTCCTACAACTACCAATGCTACTATATGCGAAGGTGCTGCTGCTGGTACATTAACAGCTACAGGTACTACAATTCGCTGGGAAAATAACTTAGGAGTTGAAGTAGGAACAGGTAATTCATATACTCCTACTGTTACAGCTGCTGGAGTATATCCGTATAATGCAATTGCTATTAGTACACAATTGTGCGAATCAGCTCCTGCACCTGCAACATATTCTATAACTGCAAAACCAGACAAACCAAGCATTGCTCCTGTTACAGCATGCGAAGGAAATCCGGTTGCAGCTCTTGAAGCACAAGGTTCAACAATAAAATGGTATAATGCAATAGATGCTACAGCGCCAATTGCAACAGGTGCTTCATATACTACAACAGAAATAGCTCCAAATACCTACACATTTTATGCAACTCAAAGCGTAAGTTCTTGTGAATCTGATAAAGCATCAGGAACAGTAACAATTTACGAAAAACCTACAGTAACAATTACTGGAGATGCAAGTGTATGTATTGATGGAGGCGATGTAGTATTACAAGTATCTCCTGCTGGAGGAACAATTACTGGTTCTGCAGGTATTTCAGGAACAACGTTTGACCCTGCTGCTGCTGGAAGTGGTGCAAAAACACTTACATACGCATATACAGATGCAAATACGTGCTCAAATTCTGCAACGCATACTATTACAGTGTATAAAACTACACCACCAACTGTAGTTGATGCATCAATACAAGTGTCTGATCCAATTCCTGCTTTAACAGCTACTGGAGGAACAGATATTACATGGTATAATGATAATCAAACTACCGTTCTTGGAACAGGTGCTACATATACACCTTCTATTGATAATACAAAAAAAGGAGTACATACATTTAAAGTTACTAACACTGAAAACAATTGTGAAAGTACACCAGTAACAGCAACACTTACTATTACAGATTGTAGTACACTGGCTCCACAAGTTACTGATGCTACTATTTGTTTTGGGGCAGCAATTCCTGCTTTAACAGCAATAGGAACAGATATTAAATGGTATAATGAATCAGGAACAGAAGTTGGTACTGGAGCATCATTTGTGCCTACTTCTATTACTACTCATGGAGTGTATAATTTCTATGCATCACAAACTCAGGGTTGCGAAGGTCCACAAGCAAAAGCAACTTTAACAGTGAATGCATTACCAACAATTACATTTACTGCTATTCCTGCAGTATGTTCTGATGCAGCTCCTGTTTCCTTAGCATCATATGCAAGTCCTGCAGGAGGTACATGGACAGGAACTGGTGTTACTTCAAATTCTATAACACCATCACAAGCAATTGCTGGTACCATAGATTTAACATATACATATACTGATGAAAAGAATTGTGTGAATACAAACGCAACAACTATTACGGTAAATCATACTTCTCGTCCAGTAATTGAAAACTCACCTCTTGTGGTAAGTGTTGATGTTACACCTGATCCTTTTACAGCTACAGGAACAAATGTAAAATGGTATTCAGATGAATCATTATTAACAAATATTGCAAATGGTACAACGTATCAAGCATCAGCACGTACTGTAGAAGGAGAATATTTATTCTATGCAACGCAAACGCTTAATTCGTGTGTTTCAAAGGCTGCAATTGCTACTTTATCAGTTTCGAGTTGTCAAGTTTTATTGCCTACTGGTGTTGAAAATAAAGAAATATGTGCAGGAGAACCTATTCCTACATTTACTGCAATAGGTACTAATTTAACTTGGTATAATGAATTGGGTGTTAAAGTAAGCACAGATGCATCATTTACTCCAACAGTTTCAAATGCTGTTGCAGGAGAGTATTTATATTCTGTTTCGCAAACTGATGGTTGTGAAGGACCAAAACAAACCTTTATGTTAAAAATAAATGCGTTACCTACGGTTACTTTTGCTGCTGTACCTACAGTTTGTACTACCGATCCTGAATTCTCACTTGATACATATGTGAGTCCTGCAGGAGGAGTGTACTCTGGAGATATTACTTCTGCTACAGTAAACCCAACAAATCTTGGTGCAGGGATACTTGCTGTTACCTATACATTTGATAATGGAACTTGTTCAAATTCAGCTTCTACAAATGTTACTATAAACGATTGTGGAGCACCAGATGTTACCTCAATAACTATTAACAGTGCGGTTACTCTTAATGTTGCTGATGTATATCAATTAGCAGTACAAATTACCCCACCAGAAGCATCTACAAATGTTTTATGGGTAATTGAAAAGCCTGATGTGATTTCTGTATCTCCTACTGGTGAAATTACTGCATTAACTCATGGTACATCTACCTTAAAAGCTGTTGCTCAAGATGGTTCTAATGTTGAATCAAATGTTTGTATTGTTACAGTAAGCGAGGTTATTGTGCCAGTTACTTCTGTTACATTTAGCAATGTAGATCCAATTGAATTATATGAAAATGAATCATTAGACATTTCTCAATATGTTGTGGTTAATCCAACTGATGCTACAAATCCTGTAATTACATACGTATCACAAGACCCAACGCGTATTTCAGTTGATGCTAATGGACGTGTTACCGCAGCTACGGTGCCATATGACCTTACAGCAACAATACGTGTAACAGTTACTGGAACACAAGGAGTTGCACAAGCAAACCTTCCAATTGTTATTAAAAAAGCAAGTGTATTGGTGTCATCAATTACAATTCCTGCTACTGCTACTGTAGTTGTTGGAAATACTGCTACTGTTACTGCAACTTCGGTGTTGCCTGCAATTGCTGATGATAAATCAATTACATGGTCGGTGGTGAGCGGTGCTACTGCGGGTACAATCGATGCTGTTTCGGGAGTTGTTACAGCAACAGGAACAGTAGGCGAAACATTTGCGGTAGTTGCAACAGCAAATGATGGTAGTGGTGTTGTGTCAAATCAATGTGTTGTATCTATTATTGCAGAAATAATTCCTATTACAAGCATGAGCGTTGAAACCTCAACCGTTTCAATAGAAAAAGGCGGCATTGCTACTATTACAATTGCCTTTAATCCAACTAATACTACGCAAACCGAATTGCAAATTGAAAGCGGTTCTGCAGGTGTAATTTCAGTATCAAAATTAAACGATACACAATATGAAATTCAAGGTCTAAAAGGAGGCATGCAACAAGTGGTATTCCGTTCTGCTGAAAATAATTCACTTACTACAAGTGTACAGGTTACAGTAACAGAATATGTTGAAACAATAACTGTTTCTTCGGCAGGAAGTGCAAATAGTATTAATGTTGGACAAACACTTCAACTTGCAGCAGTAGTTCTACCAAGTTCTGCTACTGATAAAACCTATACATGGAGTTCGTCTAATGAAGCTATTGCTACGGTTTCTGCATCTGGGCTTGTAACCGCTGTTACTGAAGGTAATGTTTCAATTACTGCCCGAGCAGCAGATGGTTCTTTTGTAGAAGGAGTGTTTAACTTGAGTGTTACAAAAGTTCAAGTAAGTTCAATTTCTTTATCAGGACCAAATCAAGTTGAAGTAGGTAAAACTATACAAATTAATTATGTAGTAAATCCTTCTACAGCCACCTACGCTGATGTACTATTTACAAGCTCTGATGAGTCTATTGCAACAGTTGACGAGAATGGAATTGTAACAGGTGTAAGTGCTGGCGAATCAGGTTCACAAGTTGTTTCTATAACAGCAACATCTGTTGATAACCCTGCAATTATTGGAACATTTATGATATCTGTTATTCCTTTACAAGCTGATAAAACTAATCTTGAAGCTCTGTATAACTTTGGATACACAGTATATAATGATGTTACTGATGATAAAATAGGGTATAAAGAAGGACAAATTACTCCTATAGATTATAATAGATTCATAAATGAATGGTATTATGCACAAGAGGTGTTATATGACCAAGCGGCTACACAAGAAATTGTAGATGAGGCATATAACAGCTTATATGAAGCTATTAGAAATATGAACATTATTCCTCCAATTGCTATTGAAAGCATTGCTACAAACAATGTAATGGTGTATCCTACAATTTTCTCGAATATGCTTACAGTAGAAGCTCCAGAAATTGTAAATATAGCAGTTGTTGATGCTAAAGGAACTGTAATTGATGAGATTCAAGGTAATGGTCAAAATCAAATTACTATGTATGTTGATTCGTATGCACAAGGATTATATATGCTTGTGGTTACAACAACTCAAGGTACAGTTACTAAGATAGTTCGTAAATAATAAAATAACATTATAATTAAAAAGCGGAAAGTGAATTCATTTTCCGCTTTTTTTTTGAATTAATTCTCTGTAGGGTATATTCATAAAAAGTGTATTTTTACATAAAATATGTTAATGCTGTTTTGCTGTTAAAATTATTATAATGGAATCAAAAATATTATTTGCTGTTGTGGGGCTTGGACATATAGGAAAACGACACGCTGCTATTATTCGTGAAAATCCTGATGCCGAATTAGTTGCATATTGTGATATAAAACCTCGCGAAGAACTAAATTTACAAGAAACGCATGTTCCTTTTTTTCAAAGTATCGAGGAAATGCTTAATGCAGGCATTTCTATTGATGTTGTAAATATATGTACTCCTAATGGTGTGCATGCCCAACAAACAATATATGCACTTGAACATAAATGCCATGTGGTGTGCGAAAAACCTATGGCTTTATCAAAAGCAGATGCAGAACAAATGATATATAAATCATTAGAAGTTTCGCGAAGCATTTTTGGCGTTATGCAAAACAGATATTCTCCTCCTTCTGTGTGGCTCAAAGAAGTGGTTACAAATAATGTATTAGGAAAAATTTTCATGGTACAATTAAACTGCTTTTGGAATAGAGATGAACGCTATTACGTAAAAGGCGGCTGGCATGGAAATCAACAATTAGATGGCGGAACGTTGTTCACACAATTCTCTCATTTTATTGATATTATGTATTGGATTTTTGGCGATATAACCAATATTCAAGCAAATTTTAAAGATTTTAAGCATGCCACTCTTACCGATTTTGAAGATAGCGGATTTGTAAGTTTTGATTTTGTAAATGGAGGTATTGGGTCATTACAATATTCTACAGCAGTGTGGGATAAAAACTTAGAAAGTAGTATCACCATAATTGGAGAACATGGCACTATAAAAGTTGCTGGACAGTATATGAACGAAGTTGTATATTGCCATATTAAAGATTATGTTATGCCCGAACTTGCACCTTGTAATCCTCCAAATGATTACGGACCATATAAAGGCTCGGCTGCAAATCATCATTTTGTAATACAAAATGTGGTGGATACTCTAAAACAAAAATCAACCATTTCTACAAATGCAATGGAAGGGCTTAAAGTGGTTGATATTATTGAACGTATGTATGTAAAGCGAGATAATTCATACCATATACTATAGTTATGGTGCAATCATACCTTACAGGATTCGATCTGATTATTACAATTATATATTGTATTATAATTCTTATGTATTCATACAATGTACAAAAAACGTATGTTGATACATTTGCATATTATAAATACTTTACCTATGGAATGCTTGCTCGTATTGGATTTGGACTGATTTTTGGTTTTGTGTATTTGCTCTTTTATGGAGGAGGCGATACGTTTTATTATTTTCGAGGAGCAGAGGCACTTGTTAAATTAGGATATATAAAAGATTTTTCTGCATTTATTAAAATTTTGTTCGGCGATTTGTCTCCAGAATTATATTTGTTTGATTGGCAAACAGGGCATCCCACATATTTTAAAGACCCAAACTCTTTTGCTGTATGTAGATTTATGGTGCCGTTTTATATTATGGGTGTAGGCTCGTATTGGAGCACAATGCTTGTGATGAATGCAGTTTTATATATTCCTATCTGGAACTTTTATAAAATGCTTTGCTCAAAATACCCCCGCATGTATAAACAATTGGCTATAGTAGTACTTTTTTTTCCTTCAATGGTTTTTTGGAGCTCGGGCATTCTTAAAGATGTGTGGTGCTTAGTTGCAGTATATGTTCTGTATCGCTCTACTTGGCTTGTGCTTTTTAAAAAACGACAGATATATAAAAATATGTTTTATATTATTTTTTGGTCATATATAGTGCTCTCAATTCGTCCATTTGTGTTTTATACAGCATTTGTGGCAATTTTATTGTGGATTGGATTTATATCCTTACGTAAAATAGAAAGTCTGTTTTTACGCACTATTTTGCTTCCTTCTGTAATGCTTATAATGGCAGGAATTGTAATTGTTGGCGTTTCGAGTTTTGGCAACTTAGCCGAAGGTAAATACGCAACGGTAGATTCTATGTTAGAACATGCAGTTATTATTCAAGAAGATTTAAGTAGAACCGAAGCGTATGGCAGAAATACGTTTGATATAGGTGGATTTGATGCGTCAATATCAAGTATGTTGTCAAAAGCGCCAGCTGCTATCGTTGCTGGTATTGCTCGTCCGTTTTTATGGGAGTCTCGAAGTTTTTTTATGATTTTTTCAGGATTAGAAAGTACATTTTTTATAGTGTTTATTGCGTTTATTATATATAAATCGAGTTTTATTCGAGTTTTTTCTATCATTTATAAAGACCCGTTTGTACTGTCGTGTTTTGTATTTTCTATTATGTTTGCATTTTTTTGTGGTATTACTGTTGCAAACTTTGGTGCGTTGGTGCGATATAAAGTAGCATTATTGCCATTTTTTTCTTTTGCACTTTTTCGAGTAAATGCAGTAATTAACGCTGAAAAAGATAAAGAAGAACGAGAGTTTTTTTAAAATGTGTTTTTATGACACAACTACATTCAAAATAAATATATAGTAATGCAAAAATGTGTATATTAGCAATAATTAATCATTAAAATAGAGAGAACACTATGAATATTGCAATAAATACCCGCTTTTTAATAAAAGATAAACTCGAAGGAATTGGTCGTTTTACATTTGAAACTATAAAACGTATCTGCATAAATAATCCAGAGCACACGTTTTATTTATTGTTTGATAGAATGTATGACAAAGAGTTTGTATTTGCTACAAATGTAAAACCAGTTATTATTCCTTTTCAAGCACGTCATCCATTATTATGGAAATTTTGGTTTCATTTTCAAGTACCACGTGTAATTCGTAAAATTAATCCCGATGTGTTTATTTCAACTGACGGATATGTTCCTCGCGGAATTACTATGCCAATTGTGAATGTGATTCATGATTTGAATTTTGAACACAATCCTCATCATGTTCCTAAAGGAGTACTTCATTATTATAAAAAATATTTTCCTTTATATGCTCAAACTTCAACAAGAATAGCTACGGTTTCTGAATTTTCTAAACAAGATATTATGTCAAAATATGCTATTCCAGAATCAAATATTGATGTAGTATATAATGGCGTAAGTAGTGTTTTTAAGCCTTTACGTCACGAACAAAAACAAATTGTTAAACAGCAGTTTACAAATGGTAATGATTTTTTTGTGTATGTGGGTTCATTGCATCCACGTAAAAATATTGAGCGTTTATTTGAAGCATTTGAACAATTTAAACGAACTACATTATCGCCTTTAGCACTTGTAATTGTTGGAGAAGCTATGTTTATGTCAAAAAAAATTCAATCTGCTTTTGCTAAAAATGCATTTAAACATGATATTATTTTTACAGGAAGAGTTCCAGACGAAACGCTTGCAAAACTTATAGCCTCTGCATATGCTTTAACATATGTTCCTCTTTTTGAAGGATTTGGAATACCTCTTTTAGAAGCTTTTGCGTGTGATGTTCCGGTTATAACGTCAAATTGCACATCTATGCCCGAAGTTGTGGGAGGTGCGGCATTGCTATGTGACCCTAAAAGCTCAGATGATATTATGCGTGCAATGATACGAATTACTGAAGACCCCGAAATTCGCAAACAATTAATTGAAAAGGCTGCGGTGCAACGACAAAAATTTTCATGGGATATAACTGCGGAAAAACTTTGGGAATCGGTGTTAAAAAGTGTGAGTAAAGACTAAGAAACTGTATGTTTTTATATCGTATGCTTTAAAAAATCGTCTTTGTATGAATCTCCAATTGGAATTCGTGTGTTTCCAAAAATAATGCGATTACGCTCAATTTTTTCTATTGCAGAAACAGAAACTATGTATGATTTATGTACACGTACAAAGTTTGATTTCGGTAGTTTTGCTAATATCGCTTTTATGTTAAGAAGCGTTAAAATCATGCCGTTTTTTGTGAAAATTTTTACGTAATCTTTTAATCCTTCAATGTATAATATATCAACAAATTTAATTTTAACAGTTTGATATTCAACTTTTACAAACATATAATCTCGTTCTGTTTCCTGTGTTTTTTTTGTTTTGAGATTATATAATTCTTTTGCTTTTGAAACAGCTTTTAAAAATCGTTCGGGAGCAATAGGTTTTAATAAGTAATCAACGGCATTTTTTTCAAATCCTTCCACAGCATATTCTGCATAGGCGGTTGTAAATATTATATATGGATAATTTTCTACACTTTCTAATAATTTAATACCACTTATGTCGGGCATTTGTATGTCAAGAAATAGCAAATCAACATGATGCGTCTCAAGCACTGCAAATGCTTCATATGCATTTGAACATTCAGCAATAAGGTTTAGATAGGGTATATTTTCTATATAGCGGCGAATAATATCGCGTGCTAAATGTTCATCATCAATAATTACACAATTCATCATGTATGTTCAATTTTTAGTGAAACAGAATAGTTTGTATCGGTAGAAGAAATTTGTAAGGAATGTTTGTGTGGATACATTATTTCGAGTCTGCGTTTTACATTTTGAATTCCAATACCATGAGCCGCGTCTTTTTGATATGATGTTAAATAAGCATTTGTAACATCTAAAGCAATATGCGTGTCTGTAATAGAAATGTGAATGGTAATATTTGTTTTATTTGCTCCTAAAATGCCGTGTTTAAAAGCATTTTCTATAAATGCAATTAAAATAAGTGGTGCTATTTGTGCAGACTTCTCAACCTTTTCTACAGAATATGAAATGTTTTCATGCTGCGATAATCTCAATTTTTGAAGTTCTATATAGTTATGAATGTATTCAAGCTCTTTTTCTATTGCTACATATTTTTCTTCAGAATCATAGGTCATATAACGCAGTAAATCAGAGAGTTTCAAAACAACTCCCGGCAGCACATCAGATTTTTGCAGCGAAAGAGAATATATACTGTTGAGTATATTAAATAAAAAATGAGGATTTATTTGTGTTTTTAAAAAAAGTAGTTCAGAAGATAATCGTTCTTTTTCAAGTTCTTTGAGTTCTTTTTCTCGCTTGTTGTGAACTTGTGCATACCCATATGCCGCACTTAATGCAAGTGTTGCAAGAATAAAAATACTTATAAATCCCGGATGAGATCGTAAAAAATGATGCTTTATTTTAGTAGGTGTTTTTTTGTAAATTTTTGATCGTGAGTCATTTTTACATGTCTTTTGTGTGTGTGATTCATATGTGTGATGTTTTTTATAATTCTGACGAGGAAAATAATGAGATTTTGCAAACGAGCCAGCTTGAGAAATAGAAATAATTAATACTATTACAATTCCAAAATAACGAAGATATTTTTTTGTAATTAAAAAACGGGGAACTAAAAACAAAGCATTAAAATAAAATACGCACAATAAAACAAACAATTCAATACTGCGCATTATTAAAATTTTCTTTTCTATGGGTAAATTATATAATATATGAGGCATAAAAAAATAAAGTATCCATATACTTGCATGAACCAAAACTACTTGTAGTTTTTTATGCTTAAAAAGCGTATGTTTTTTTTGATTTGGCATATATTATTTTTTGATTTTCAAATATATCATAGTTTTTTATTTGAATTATAAAAAATATACAAATACCTTTTTTGTATCGACCAAAAATAAAAATGTAGCGTGTTTCTGGTCATTTTATGTGTTTTTTTAATAGTATTTGTTCTAAATCAATTTTTTTGTTTGCATCAGTTTTTGAACGAGCATCTATACATTCTTGAATTTTTTTATTAAAACTCCAACATGTCATTTGGCGAAGTTGCAGCTGTCGTGATATTTCATATGTTGAAATATGATGATTATTACATGCCAAAAATGCTATGTAAAATGCCTTTTCTAAACCAAATCTGCATCCCTCAAATAATGTCCCAACTTTTGCAGATTCATCGTGTTTGCAGCGCGTGCATCGTCTTGAATATAGATGTTTACCTTTGCAATAATTTGTGTTTCCGCATTTTTTACAGATGTATGTTTTTCCCCATTTTTTTTCTGCTAAAAAACGTAAACAGTCTTCTTCGCTTGCAAATTTTACACGAAATTCTTCGGGAGTCATATGTGTAAAAGATAATTCCATACAATATGTGAATATACGCTATTATTTTTTCATTAAAGATAGTGATATTAATCCGATTTGCTTTTTATACAAATAAAATAATGCGTGTGCTAAGAAAAGTAGTATATAAAAAGGGAGTGCTGCGATAGATAACAATTGTATGTAGCACTATTTTGTGTTAAAATTACTCATCAAACACCCTAAGGCATTTGATGAGTATAAAATATATTACAAAGCGTATTATTTAAGAATTAACATAGCATCACCGTATGAGCCAAATCTATATTTTTCTTTTATTGCAGTTTTGTAGGTATCCATAACAATGTCAAAACCTCCAAAAGCGGCAACCATCATAAGTAATGTTGATTGTGATAGATGAAAATTTGAAATAAGTCGTGTAGCAATATTAAAGTCGTATGGAGGGAAAATAAATTTATTTGTCCAGCCATTATACGGTTTTAAAAAACCAGTAGTAGAAACCGAAGTTTCCATTGCTCTAAGAACAGTTGTACCACACGCAAAAACATGTGATTTATTTTCATGAGCTTTATTTACAATATCTGTTGCTTTTTCGGTAATAATCATTCGCTCCGAATCCATTTTATGTTTTGTAAGATCCTCAACTTCAATAGTGTTAAAATTACCAAGTCCCATATGCAAAGTAAGAAACGCTTGTTCAACACCTATAATTTCTAATCGTTTTAATACCTCACGGCTAAAATGCATTCCAGCAGAAGGAAGTGTTACCGCACCTTCGTTTTGAGCAAAAATAGTTTGAAACCTATCTCTATCGTCTTCGGTAGCTTTTCTCACATCATTTATATAAGTAGGAAGCGGTGTTTCACCTAAAGAATATAGGATTCGTTTAAATTCCTCATGATTTTCTTCGCATAAAAAACGCACTGTTCTTCCTCGTGAAGTAGTGTTATCAATTACTTCGGCAACAAGTTCATCATTATCGCCAAAAAATAATTTATTTCCAATACGAATTTTCCGCGCAGGATCTACAAGTACGTCCCACAACCGTTGTTCGCGATTTAATTCTCGAAGTAAAAACACTTCAATTTTAGCACCTGTTTTTTCTTTGTTACCGTATAAACGAGCAGGAAATACCTTTGTATCGTTCAATACAAGAACATCTTTATCATTAAAATATTCAACAATATTTTTAAATAATTTATGTTCAATAGCACCTGTTTTTGTATCAAGTACCAGCATACGCGATTCGTCTCGGTTAGGAGCAGGATGGAGTGCAATTAATTCATTTGGTACTTTTAGTTTAAAACTTGATAACTTCATAGTATATATTAATTTATGTAAAAAAACTATATTGTAGTAAGTAAAGATTCAAATTGTTGAATTTGTAAACAATCTGTTGCCGAAAAAGGTCCACTTTTAGTACGTTTTAATTCTGTTAAATACGCACCACTTTTAAGATGTTGCCCTAAATCATGTGCAATAGAGCGTATATATGTTCCTTTAGAACATGCAATTCTAATACGTGCTTTATTATCAGCAAAATTAAGCACTTCATGTTCGTATATTGTTACAGGCACGGTTTTCATTTCTACATGTTTACCTTCGCGTGCCGATTTGTATGCTCGCACTCCGTCAATTGTTTTAGCTGAATATATAGGAGGCGTTTGATGTATTGTACCAGAAAAATGTTGATGCAAACAATCTTCAATAGATTTTTGTGAAATATGGCTTGTTTCAAACGTTCCAAATGGCTCAGTTTCGGCATCATATGAAGCAGTAACTGCACCAAATGTAATTTCGGCAACATATTCTTTTGTTTGATTTTGGTATTCGATTAAATTTTTTGTTTCTGATCCTATACCTATTACTAATACGCCCGAAGCAAGGGGGTCGAGTGTGCCTCCATGTCCTACTTTTATTTTTTTTATTTGTAATTTTTTTCGAATCATATAGCGAACTTTATTCACCACATCAAACGAAGTCCACCCTTTTTCTTTAGAAATAAGAAGGATATGTCCTTTCGAAAAATCAATATTTTGTAATGATATAAAAGTATTATTAATAATCACAAATAATATTATTTTATATTAAACAATAGCAAGGGATTGTCCCATACAAAGCATAGCTATAATAATACCACCAACAATTATTCGATAGTAGCCAAATAATTTAAAGCCATGCTTGGTTAAAAATGTTATAAAAAATTTAATTGCAAGCATTGCAACAATAAATGCTATTATGTTACCAAACAGTAAAATGCTTATATCAGATGATTTAATATGTTCAATATTTTGAATAAGTTTGTAGCCCGAAGCCGCAATCATAGTGGGAACTGCTAAGAAAAATGAAAATTCCGCTGCTTTTTTTCTTGACATTTTTTGTGTTAATCCTCCTACAATTGTTGCTGCACTTCGTGAAACACCAGGTATCATAGCAATTACTTGAAAACATCCAATAATAAATGATTTTTTATAAGTTGGTTCGTCTTCTTCATCTTTTTGTTGTTCATTTTCACGAAACCATGAATCAACAAAAAGTAATAGTACGCCGCCAATTATAAGCGAAAATGCAATTACCCATATATTTTCGAGAAGAGCATCAATATGCTTCCCAAATAAAAGACCAATAACAGCAGCAGGAACAACGGCTATAATTAATTTATAATAAAACGACATTGTTTTAAAAAACCGTTTCCAATACAGTACTACTACCGATAAAATTGCACCAAATTGAATATTTACAATAAACATTTTAATAAAATCACTGTTTTCTATTCCCAAAATATGTTGGGTTATTATCATATGCCCTGTAGATGATACCGGAAGAAATTCGGTAATCCCTTCAATAATGGCAATAATAAGTGCTTCAATTAAACTCATTTTTTACGAAAAAAAAGTTTCATAATTTTTGATTCTGGACGAGCCATAATTGCAAAAAACTCAAATATAAAACCAAATAACACCACTATTGGAGCAAGTGTAATTCGGCGAAATGAAAATATTTCGGGAGTTTTTGTTGGGTCATTGTCTGGATAAAACGCATTGGGGTCAGAAACACCTCCGCCAGACATGAGTATAAACCCAATTATAATGATTATAAGACCAATTGCAAGTAAAATATAATTTTCTTTTTCTAATGCAAAGCCTTGTGAAACTTCTTCAGTGTTTGTATTCATAGTTTTATATATAGAGATTGTCTTTTTGAATATTTAAAAATTTTGTAACTGCAAAAAATGTAGCAAGTAACGAAAGAAACATACCTAACAAAATGACCGACAAAAATAATACACCCAATAGCTCAAAGTCAAGATATTTGCTAAATTCTTTTAATTCTGTTTGTAAAAAGTATAATAATCCTGCCAACATTGAGAGTGCAATAATTGCAGAATAAAATCCATGAAACGCTCCCTGCAAAAGAAATGGTGCGCGAATATAATTGTTTGTTGCACCTACTAATTGCATGGTATTAATTACAAAACGTTTTGAATAAATAGATAAGCGTATAGTGTTATGAATAAGAACTATTGATATAATAAATAAAAGAAAACTAAAACCAAGAAGAAATATGCTGATTTTTCGAATATTTGTATTAAGACTTTCAATTTGAACTTTATCGTAATGAACGCTATCAACCATAATGTTTTCTTCCATTAATTGCTCTATTTCTGCAAAACGTTCACTTGTTGCATAAGCAGCAACAAAACGCACTTCAATAGAGGGCGGAACAGGATGTCCGTTTGCTAAATCAATATAATCTTGTCCTAATGTTTCTGCAAGTCGACTGCTTGCTTGTTCTGGACTAACATATTCGGAAGATTTTACAAACGGCATTGCATCTATTCGTTTACGAAGTTCATGCATATCGGCCTCTTTGTAATTTTTTTTCAAAAACACCGTGAATCCAATATTTTCTTTTACATGATTTGATATTTTATGCTGATTAAATACAAGAAGTCCCACCAAACTCAAAACAAACAATACAAGCGAAATGCTAATTAATGTAGTTGAGTACGAAGAAAACAATCTACGTTTAATAATATAATTATGTTGTTTAGTAGCTTTCATTATTTGCAGTATATTTTTCCGCTTAAAATGTTATAAAAGTTGTGTTAAAAGGGTATTCATAGAAACTTTGCTTTCTGTTATTTGTGGCAATTCAGATATTGCAACACGATTTTGTTTCATAGTATCCCTATCACGTATTGTTACCATACCGTCTTCTTTTGTTTGATGGTCAACGGTAATGCACAATGGTGTTCCAATTGCATCTTGTCGTCTGTATCGTTTACCAATAGAATCTTTTTCGTCATATTGGCAATTGTAATTAAGCGAAAGAGTGTTTCGTATTTCATTTGCTATTTCTGGCAAACCATCTTTTCTTACTAATGGCAAAATTGCAACTTTTACAGGAGCTAATGCTGGAGGAATGCGTAACACAACACGAGTTTCGTTTTCGATTTTTTCTTCTTGATATGATTTAGAAAGTACAGACAAAAACATACGGTCTAAACCTATCGAAGTTTCCACAACATATGGCACGTAACTTTGATTTAATTCAGGGTCAAAATATTGGATTTTTTTACCTGAAAACTCTTGATGTTGCGCTAAATCATAATCAGTTCGAGAGTGAATACCTTCTAATTCTTTAAATCCCATAGGAAAATTGAACTCAATATCACATGCTGCATTTGCATAATGAGCAAGTTTTTCATGGTCATGATACCGATATGATTCATCGCCAAATCCAAGTGCTTTGTGCCATTTTAATCGAGCTTCTTTCCATGTTTCAAACCATTCCATTTCGGTGTTAGGACGAACAAAAAACTGCATTTCCATTTGTTCAAATTCGCGCATGCGAAATACGAACTGGCGAGCAACAATTTCGTTTCGGAATGCTTTTCCAATTTGTGCTATACCAAATGGTATTCTCATACGCCCTGTTTTTTGCACATTAAGGTAATTTACAAAAATACCTTGTGCTGTTTCGGGACGTAAATAAATTGTACTTGCACCTTCGGCTGTAGCTCCTAATTTTGTTTCAAACATAAGGTTAAATTGCCGCACATCAGCCCAATTTGCTGTTCCTGAAATAGGGCATACAATACCAGCATCAACAATTATTTGACGCAATTCGTCTAAATTGCTATCTTCTAATGCTTTAACAAAACGAGCGGTGAGCGTATCAATTTTTTCTTGATTACGAAGAACATTTGCGTTTGTTGTTCTAAATTGTTGTTCGTCAAAAGCATCGCCAAATCTTTTTTGTGCTTTTTCAATTTCTTTTTCAATTTTTTGATACAATTTTTCCCGATGTTCTTCTATTAACACATCTGCACGATAGCGTTTTTTAGAATCTTTGTTATCAATAAGAGGGTCGTTAAATGCATCAACGTGCCCAGACGCTTTCCAAATAGTAGGGTGCATAAAAATAGCAGAATCAATACCAACAATGTTTTCGTGTAAACGCACCATAGCATTCCACCAGTAAGTTTTAATATTGTTTTTTAACTCTGTTCCATTTTGCCCGTAATCGTACACTGCACTTAATCCGTCATATAATTCGCTCGATTGAAAAATAAAACCATATTCTTTTGAATGAGCAATTATTTTTTTTAAAATATCGTCCGCCATTTTGTTGAGTATATAATATGTGTAAATTGCTGCAAATATAGAGAGAAAGTTTGAAAAGTTCAAACCTTTGTAAATATGTTGTTTTGCATACTTTATGTATTTGAAAATCACTTATATATGACTTTAAAATCAGCAAAAAATTTGTTTTTCAGAAAAGTATAGAGTAATTCTACATACTTTCTGTATTTTTGTGGAGAACAATCTCGTAATATAAATAGAGAATATGGCAATACTTCAGGCAGATGAAATTTCAAAAGTATATGCAAGTGCAAAAGCTCTTGATATGGTTGATATGGAAATATCTGAAGGGGAAATTTTTGGACTTTTGGGTCCAAATGGTGCGGGAAAAACATCATTTATTCGTATTCTGAATCAAATTTTGAGTCCCGATACTGGAACTATTCAGTTTCATGGACGAGAACTTATGCCGCATGATATTTACACTTTTGGATATTTGCCCGAAGAACGAGGATTGTATAAAAAAATGCGTGTTGGCGAACAAGCTGTTTATTTTGCCTCATTAAAAGGAATGCAGCCTTCGGTGGCAAAAAAAGAATTATTGCAATGGTTTGAAAAATTTGAAATTTCACATTGGTGGAATAAACGGGTGGAAGAACTTTCAAAAGGAATGCAGCAAAAAATTCAATTTATTATTACAGTTTTGCATAAACCCGAAATTTTAATTCTTGATGAACCTTTTAGTGGATTTGACCCTATTAATGCGGAACATATAAAACAAGAAATCCTTGAAATGAAAAAATCGGGAACAACAATCATTCTTTCTACACATAATATGAGTTCTGTTGAAGAATTATGCGATTCAATTGCCTTGTTTAATGCGGGCAAAAAAATTCTACAAGGTTCAGTGTTTGACATTAAACAAAAGCATAAAAAAAATCAATATCATATTACGTTTCAAGGATATTTTGATAAATTTCTTGCAGCACTTTCAAGTTCATATACCATTTTATGGCACGAACAGCAAGAAAATCAAATAGATGTGCATATTGAATTAACCGAAGAGGTAGAAACAAATAAATTACTTACTCATTTTATGAACATTGGAACAATAATAGGGTTTAAAGAAATTTTACCAAGTATGCATGATATTTTTTTAGAATCCATTCACAACAATTCTAATACTGCTTATTAACGTATGAATAAAATAGCTCTTATATTTAAACGGGAATTTACGACACGCATTCGTAATAAAGCATTTTTGCTAATGACGTTTCTTGGACCACTTCTTATAGCTGCTATTTTTATTGTGCCAATGTGGATTCAAAAAATGCAAAAAAATGTAATAAAGCATGTGGCAATTATTGACGAAACGCATATTCTGGCACAAACTATTAATGATTATCAAACATACCGATTTACGAATATTCCTGACGCTACAGTTGAAGGTTTTCGGGAAAATTTAGCTGAATCTGGCTATGATGCGGTGTTGTTTATTCCAAGAAATATTTATAGTTCGCAGGCGGCTATTATTTATTCGCATGTGTGGGTTGATGATGCATTGCGTGCTTATGTTTCGTATGTGCTGAGACGTGATTTGGAATATATGGCGTTAATTAAAGAAAATGTTGATGTTGAAACAATTAAACGTGTTTCTACGCCGGTGCATGTGGGGGTGCAAAAATGGACAAAAGAAGGCAGATATATTGATGATGATGATTCGTTTGGAAAAAAGGTAGGTATTGCATTTGGCGGAGCATTTTTATTATATATGTTTATTTTCATATATGGCGTGTTGGTGCTACGTGGAGTTATCGAAGAAAAAGTAAATCGTGTTGTAGAAATAGTGGTTTCGTCGGTAAAACCACTGCAACTTATGGCTGGAAAAATTTTGGGAATTGGTTCTGTGGGACTAATTCAATTTGTAACATGGACTATTCTTACGGTGGGCATTGTGTATGTGGCACAAGTAACTATTTTTCCTGATGTGTATAATCCTGTGCCGCTTCCTGAAATGGGATACTCAATAACCGATAATCAATTAGATGCTGATTTATCAACAGTGCAAAATGTTACAAAAATTGAATATGCTATAGATTTATTTGAATCTCTCGAAGGCATTAATTGGACAGTTATGATACTGTCTTTTATTTTCTTTTTTATTTTTGGATATATTTTATATGCAAGTATTTTTGCTGCAATTGGGGCTGTTATTGATCAGGATACCGAAACGCAGCAATTTGTTTTACCTGTTTCTATACCATTAATTATTTCAATTGTGTTACTTGAAGGAGTTATTGCAAATCCTGAAAGTACATTAGCATTTGCTTTGTCAATAATTCCATTTACTTCACCAGTTATTATGCTTGCACGCTTGCCGTTTGGAATACCTTATTGGGAACTTACTTTATCTGTTGTGGTATTGCTTATTACGTGCTTTGTTTTTGTGTATATTTCTTCAAAAATGTACCGTGCAGGAATTGTTCATTATGGTAAAAAAATGTCGTTTAAATCAATTCTAGCACTTTTTTTACCTAAAAAATCTGCTGATTAGCGCCTGCCTTATGTGGTGAAAACAGTACGCTTAGCACAAAATTTTATTTTTTCGGATATAGAGATTGATATTGCTTCTGAAGGTTTTTATTTATAAAATAAAAATTGTAGAAATTTTGGAAGATGCTCTTTAAATCCAGAACGAGGATTTCGAGCATCAACTATGTTTTGAAAACGCCATCTGTTTTTTTTGTATGTATATCCGTCTATTGAACCATCGGCACCATAGTATTCAAAAATATCTTCGTATTGTGGAGCAGACGGAGCTAAATGATCAAATACAATCATTCGTTTTTTAGATTCATATTTAAGTACCATTGAATTTTTTGCAGAATATTCAAAAATAATTCGTCGTTGTACGCCTCTTCCACGCATTTCAAATATTGGATGCCCAAATTCTGGAATGCCATTTTTAAAACGTATTATATCTATTATTTTTTGTTGTGTTAACAATGTATTTGGATTCCAACCGAGTAATGTATAAAGCATTTCTCCATCTTTTTTTACAGGAATAATTGTGTAATAACATGCTCCATACCATTTATTTGGTGAACACATGGCTGTAAAAGGATTTCTTATAGTTTCGCGAGAATCTTGAAGTTGAAAAACAGAATAGGTATGTTTGCTTTCGGGATTTAATTGTAAAAAACCAAAATTTTCATACGTGCCGTTGTCGTGAAGTAAAAACCATGAATATATTCTAAACGAATTATCGGGAGCAATAACATTTGCAAATGGAAGATTTGCAAATGAGTAAAAAAATGTTTCAGGATTTTTTAAAATAGAATCAAAAAGTGTGATAAAATCAGCCGTAAATTGAATGTTTTCTGTTTCAGAATTATTTCGAGAAATTTTTTGATATACAGATATAAGTTGTGATTCTTCTTTAGAAAAATCCACTATTTTTTTTGCCGAAAGATGCTGAAACGAAAAAAGAAGAAAAAAAGTAAGAATGGATAATCTCATAAACACAACACACTGTTATTTATACACATGAATTTTTTCATTATATTTTGTTTCTATATTTTCTATTGAAACTATATATATTCCACTTGCTAAATGTGAACAATTAATATGTATTTGTTCGGGTGAATATGCCTCAATGGTTGTTTCATATACTTTAATTCCCAAACTATTATATAATACTATACGCGATGGCGATTTTTGTGCAGGGCAAGAAATATGAATAGTATTTGCAAAATAGTGTGTGTAGATTTGTTCATGTAGTGTTTTGGAAACAGCAGTATATGTAGAAGTATCGATGCTATAATTTGCACGAATAATGCGTGCCGTTTCAACAAGTTCTTGTAAGGTTTCAGCTGCTATAATTGCGTATCGCACAATTGCAGTAGAATCAGCATCTAATTTAGGAATTAATGCACCAGAAATAGAAGAAACCATGCCTCCGTCAGTATAATTTCCGGCACTATGTTTTGAATTATATAATCCATATCGTATTTCCTTATCAGAAAATCCGTCTGCTATATAAATATTATTGTCAAGTCCAACCGCATCATCAATAGCATAAAAATTTGTTTGATGATAATGAAGAGGAAGAATCCCACCGTAAAATCCCCATGGGTCAATAGAATAGGCATATCCTAATTGTAACGAATCAATATAATTCATTTTATTATATGTTTGTGCCACAATAAGCCAGTCTATATATGCTCCAACACGAATGTTGTGATATGTTGAATCAGCATTATGCGAAATTCTATATTCATGCACAAGAGCATCTATCGTATTCCATCCATAAATAAATTGCTCTACATTTATATCCATATTTGCATTATAATATGCACTTTTAATAAGAATATCAACGGAATCTGCCGTGTGTACAGTTGGAAAATTTTTAATAGTAAATCCATTTTGTTCTCGCACACATGCAGCCACTTTTTCATTGGGTTTTTCTATAAGTAAACTACCTTCGTGTAACATGCACGGATTTTTTTTATACATAATACCATTTTCTACCCTTTTATTTGGAGAAAGTACGCCAATTGTGCCATTTGCCGTAGCCGTAGCCGAAAAATTTCCTATTTCAAAATCATAATATGAGGGATTAAATAAGAGTGGAAAGTATTCAAATCCAAAGTATTTTTCGGCCGAACATGTTATTTTAAACATTGTTTGAACATCTGCAGGTAATGTTTCAACAATTTCAAAAGAAAAATCTATTGTTTTTTCTTCATTTTTATTGAATGTTGGAAACAGTTCGCTTCCTTGAATTGGAGCAATAAAAGAATTTTCGCATGATACAGAAACAAAAAGATTTGTTGCATCTGCTAAATAATTTTTAAATGTAATAGTAAGAAGTAATGTATCGCCTGGGAAATACTTATAAGAACCATTTTTATTAATAGCAGAAACATTGCACATGCGTACAGAAGGCGTTACACTGTCGGTAATAGCTTTAAGAGCATTTACCCGTCCACTTCCTAATAAATGAAGATATTTTTGATTTGATTCAATGCCATATATATTATCGGCAGTAACGCGAATACGTTCACCAAGTTCAAGTGCCGAAACAGTAGGATGTGCACTTTTTACCAAAGCTGCAATGCCTGAAACAATAGGAGCGGCAAATGAAGTTCCGCCACCTACAGCTACAGTTCCATTATTTTTATGTAATGTTCTATATCCGCATGCTGGTGCAACAATATCAACATAATAATTCCAATTAGACCCACTTGTTTCTGAGTTTTCCCATCTAGTATCTCCTAAATCACTGCCGCCCACACTAAAAACATTGGTATATGAAGCAGGATAAAAAATATCGGTATTGTTATTATTTCCCGCAGCTGCAATTACTAAAGCATTGCAATTATATGTAGCGTATTGTATAATATCTTGTGAAAACTTGGAATATGACCCCACGCTTCCCCATGAGCAATTAATAATATCACATTTTTGATTGGCGGCATATACTATTCCTTCGTAACCACGTGTAATGTACCCCTGATCGGTTGCCACTTTAATAGGAATAAATTTACAATTATAGGCAACTCCTGCTGTTGCAAACGCATTATTTACCTGTGCATTTGATATTCCGGCAACCCATGTGCCGTGGTCGCTTGTTGTTGAGGTTGGGTTATTGTCTTTTGCACCAAAATCCCACCCTCTAAAATTATCTACATATCCGTCATAATCATCGTCTTGTCCATTTATAGGGTCGTTATAATTATATTTAATTTGATTGATAAGGTCAAGATGTGAAATTTCGAATCCCGAATCGGTTATTCCTATAACTACCGAAGTATCGCCAGTTTCAATATCCCAGGCTTGATATATTTTACATGAGTTCATGTGCCATTGTTGTGCCATTTCTGGGTCATCGGGCACAAATAATTCTTGCTCTAAATACACAGGTTCAGCATATTCAATGCCTGCACAATTTCGGAACATTGCAAGTGCTTGAGAAATAGGAATGTTTGCCGAATAATAACATTCATATATTCGACTTATATCAACACAGTTTTCGCATGAATCGGGCATAACAAAAACAGGGAATAATTGGCGTGGTTTTTCTGCTTGAATTTGCTGTAAAATAGATTCAAATAATACAAAATCATGATTTTGTCCTATTCCTTCGGGAGTTGTTATTGCAGATGATTTTAACAGAGGCGCATATTTAAACACAATGCGTTTAGATTCCACGGGAACATTATTATATAGTTCAAATTCTTGTGAAAATGCAAACGTATGAAGTAAAAAACTTGCGATTAAAAGACAGATATGCTTATACATTATAATTTTGATTTTCTAATTTTTTTATATAATTCAGAGGCAAATACAAAATCATTTAATTCAACATTATTTGTTTCCCAAATTTCATCACGCTTTCCTTCCCACCATTTTTTTCCTTGGTAAATAAATACAATTTTATCTCCTATTTCCATTACAGAGTTCATATCGTGCGTGTTTACTACACATGTAATATTATATTCTGTAATAATTTCTTTTATTAAATTATCTATAACTATTGCTGTACGGGGGTCAAGACCAGAATTAGGTTCATCGCAAAAAAGATATTTTGGATTTAAAGCAATTGCACGTGCAATTGCAACTCTTTTTTGCATACCCCCACTAATTTCAGCAGGATATAAATTATTTCTATTTTCAACCTCAACTCGTTTCAAACAAAAATTAGCACGTTCACGAGCTTCTTCAACAGACATGTTTGCAAACATTCGCAACGGAAACATAACATTTTCTTCGAGTGTAGAAGAATCAAATAAGGCACCGCCTTGAAACACCATGCCAATTTCTTTTCTAATTTCTTTTCGTTCTTTAAAAGACATGGTGGTGAAATTTCTTCCATGAAAAAAAATATTTCCCGCATCAACTTCATGTAAGCCAACTATTGATTTGAGCAGTACTGTTTTTCCCGACCCACTTTGTCCTATAATAAGATTTACTTTTCCTTCTTCAAATGAGGTGGATATATCAAACAACACTTGCGTGTTTCTAAAAGACTTTGATATGTTTTGTATTTCTATCATTTACAATAAAATAGACGTAAGAATTAAATTAAACAACAACACTACCAATGTACTGTTTACCACAGCTTTTGTACTCGATTGTCCTACTTCAAGTGCACCACCAGTAGTAAAATATCCAAAATAACTTGAAATAGAAGTTATAATAACTCCAAAAAACACACTTTTTATAACACTATAAACCATATAATATGGAATAAACATATATTGTATGCCATATATATATTGGTCTGAACTTACGGCACCAGTAAATTCACCGGCAATCCAACCACCAAAAATACCAACTACCATACTCAATAAACATAAAATTGGAAATGTGCAAAGTGACGCAATAATTTTAGGTGAAATAAGAAAACTTGCTGAATTAACTCCCATAATTTCTAAAGCATCAATTTGCTCGGTAACACGCATAGTTCCAATTTGTGATGCTATACTTGAACCAACTTTTCCTGCAAGTACAATAGCAACAATAGTAGATGAAAATTCCAATATCATACTATCGCGAGTGCCTAAGCCTACAAGGTAAGTTGGAAGAATAGGATTTGTCATATTATACGCTGTTTGTATGGTTATAACAGCACCAATAAAAAAAGAAATCACAAAAACTATTAATAAAGAATTATATCCAATAAACACAATTTCTTTCCCAATAGCTTTAAAATATTCACGAGAATCATCTGGTTTTGAAAAAACTCGCCGCATTAAAAGTATATATCGTCCTAAGTTGAAAAAAAAATTCATTACGTAATTTTTGAATGTATAAAAGTAATAAAAATTCATTATTTTAACATGATTTTTTTAAATTAAGGTTGTTTTATGATGTTTTTCCTTTTTTGAAGCATACTATAGAGAGATATTATTCAAAAATTTTGGAGATACATTTAAAAAAATGATATATTTGTTATCTTTCAATATATTATGGATTGTATTATTCTTGATGACGACAAAATAAGTTGCAAAATTCTTGAAAAATTTATTGCAAAAACAAGTAATTTGCGTTTGAAACGCACATTCTATAATCCTATAGAAGTTTTAGAACATCAAAATGTAATTCACGCAAATAATCTTGTTTTTCTTGATATGGAACTGCCGCAAATGCATGGTTTAGATTTTTTGAAAACGAATACTCACATGCCATATGTTATTTTTGTTTCTGTGTCTCAAAAATATGCATTAAATGCGTTTGATTGTAATGCTATCGATTTTTTGTTAAAACCTATTACATATAACCGATTCCTTCAGTCAATAGAAAAAGTACGCCAACAGGTGTATGTAGATACCTTGCTGCTTGAAAAAAGCTCGCAAAAAGCGTTTTTTTTCAAAAAGAAAAATGTGTTATATAAAATTCTACCAACAGATATTATTTGGGTGGAATCAAATGATAATTATATAAATGTAATTACAAAAGAACATACTTTTATAGTAAATAATACATTAAAATCATTCGAACAAATTCTTTCAAAAAGCAATTTTTTACGTACCCACAGGCGGTATATAATTAATTTAGAGCATCTTGTTTGCATTGAAGATAACCATTTATGTGTTGAAATAAATGGAAAAACTGCCTCAATACCTTTGAGCAGAAATTATAAAGAAACGCTTTTAAATACAGCTATTTCTTTAAAATAATTTATGTTTGCATTATCAAAACAATACTCTTATGCGAACTCAACGACAGTTGTTTTTAGAATTACTCGGACAAACTTCACCAGATCCGCTTTTGCTCGAAGTGGAACGTGCTCATGGTGTGTTTTTATATACGCCTGAAGGAAAGGCCGTTATTGACCTTATTTCGGGCGTTTCTGTAAGTAATTTAGGACATACACACAAAAAAGTGGTAGCAGCGGCTACCGAACAATTGCAAAAATATATGCATATAATGGTATATGGTGAAGTTGTGCAAACGCCACAAGTTCAATTAGCTGAATTAGTGTTGTCATTATTACCAGATTCTTTTTCATCATTATATTTAGTAAATTCTGGAAGCGAAGCAGTTGAGGGAGCATTAAAATTAGCAAAACGTGTAACCGGACGTTCTAAAATAGTTTCTACTATTAATGCCTATCATGGCAGCACGCACGGAGCTTTGAGTGTATTGGGGTGTGATGAATATAAGTCTAATTTTCAGCCACTTTTGCCGAATGTGAGTTTTATGCGATACAATGAACTTGAAGATATACATTGTATTGACGAACAAACAGCATGCGTTATAGTTGAACCTATTCAAAGCGAAGCGGGTATTATTGTTCCTACGCTACATTATTTAGAAAAACTTCGAGAAAAATGTACCGAAACAGGTGCATTACTTATTTTTGATGAGGTTCAAAATGGTTTTGGTAGAATTGGTAAAATGTTTGCATTTGAACATTTTAATGTGGTTCCCGATATTTTGTGTTTTGCAAAAGGAATGGGAGGAGGAATGCCTATAGGTGCTTTTGCCGCATCAAAAGCTCATATGGATTCATTTACTTCAAATCCTGTTTTAGGACATATAACTACGTTTGGAGGGCACCCCGTTAGTTCGGCAGCTGCGTATGCATGTGTAAAAGAATTAGTAGAAAACAAAGAAATAATTCAATCTATTTCCCAAAAAGAAATGTTATTTCGGAATTTATTACAAAATCATCCAAAAGTTCGGTCAATTCGAGGTAAGGGCTTATTTTTGGCAGTTGAACTTGATGCTCCAAAACAGGTACATGCTCTTATGCGAAAAGCTCTTGAACATGGTGTTTTACTTGATTTCTTTTTATTTTGTGATACTCATTTTAGAATTGCACCCCCACTTATAATTTCTGAACAAGAAATAAGTATGGCATGCAAGCAAATATGTGCAGCCTTAGATGAATTATAAAATAATTGTAACAGGTTTTTTGTTGAGTGCATGTATGCACCTTGGATTTTCTCAAGTTGATAGTCTTGAAAAAATGCAAATAGATACACATGCCCATAAAACTATTATTGATAAAACACTTTCATTGTTTGAATATGATTTTGGACGAGTAAGTCTTGCTCTATATCCTTCCGCAAGCCTTGATCCAGCAAGTGGTTTGTCAATAGGTGCGATGCCTGTAATTATAATAAAACCAAAACCTCAGTCAAAAAATATGCAAGCTGCTTCAATGGTAAATTATTTTGCATATTCAAGTCGAAATTGGTTTAATGCACGAATAGATTTGCTTTTATATACCTCGCAAAGTGGTAATGAAATTAAATTTGTTACAAATTATGTGTCGGCTCCCGATCATTTTTATGGAATACAACAAACCGAACGAAACCACAATCCAACACCATTTACTATACAGGAATTTAAAACACGTGGAAATTATGCTGTCCGCTTGCCTTATAACATATTTGCAGGAGTTATGGTTGACGTTGCGCATACAAAAATATCTGATATTAAAATAATTACGCAAAAAAATTCTTTTCTTGCAGGCGTTGGTCCGTTTTTTTCATACGATTCCCGAAATCATGTTAATTACCCAACAAAAGGGGAATACATTTCATTAAATGTTACTCATTTCCCTCAATTTCAGGCGGATAATTACAAATTCACCTCTCTTGAATTTGATGGACGAAAATATATGTCTTTATATAAAGATATTATTTTTGCGTGTAATTTTTATAGTGCTGCGGCGTATGGAACTATGCCTTTTTATTATTTACATCAGTTAGGTGGAAGAAATAAAATGCGTGGTATTTCAAATAAATTTATGTATATAAACACACACACTACCTTTGTACAAGCCGAAATTCGAAAACATATTTGGGGTAGATTTGGTGCTGTTGCCTTTGCTGCTGCGGGTAATGCGTATTCATCGTTGCGTACAGTAAATATGGCACACACAAAATATGTATATGGAGTAGGACTGCGTTTCTTAACAAATGAAGACGAAAAATTAAATCTCCGTATAGATTACGGAAGAGGCCCTGCTCGTGATTCGGGCGTATATATTACTATGCGCGAATCATTTTAAACAATAAAATTAAATACATTTTATATTATATATTCAAATCCAGTATATGGTACTAAAGCTTGAGGAATGCGAATGCCTTGTGGAGTTTGATTATTTTCGAGTAATGCCGCCACTATTCGTGGTAATGCAAGTGCACTGCCATTAAGTGTGTGTGCAAGCATGGTTTTTTTCGTATCTTCATCTCTATATCGCAATTTTAAACGATTTGCCTGAAATGATTCAAAATTTGACACAGAACTTACTTCTAACCACCGTTCTTGTCCGGAAGAATATACTTCAAAATCGTATGTAAGTGCAGAAGTAAAGCTCATATCTCCACCACAAAGTCGTAAAATTCTATATGGCAATTCAAGAGCAGAAATTAACGAACCCACATATGTAACCATTTCTTCTAAAGCTGCATATGAAGTGTCAGGATGCTCAATACGCACTATTTCAACTTTATCAAACTGGTGAAGGCGATTTAATCCACGAACATCTTTTCCATATGAACCAGCTTCGCGGCGGAAACAAGGAGTATATGCAGTGCATTTAATAGGAAAATCAGTTGTTTTAAGAATAACATCACGAAACATATTTGTGAGTGGAACTTCGGCTGTTGGAATAAGATATAAATTATCTCCAGTAACATGATACATTTGTCCCTCTTTATCAGGCAATTGCCCTGTTCCAAATCCAGATGCTTCATTTACCAAAATAGGAGGCATATATTCTGTATATCCTGCTTCATCTGCTTTGTCAAGAAAAAAACTAATAAGAGCACGTTGTAATTTTGCTCCTTGTTTTACATATACAGGAAAGCCCGCACCGGTTAATTTATTTCCTAATTCAAAATTTACAATACCATATTGTTCAGCAAGTTCCCAATGTGGTTTTTTATGATCAAGCGTGGGAATAGTGCCATGTTCA
>JAAYPM010000144.1 GCA_012519815.1 Bacteroidales bacterium | reverse complement strand
CTTAAAATCTTCGGAAAAATAACGTTTAATTTTAATACGTTTACCATTTTTTAACATAATGTTTCTGTTTTAAAAACGGTCAACCTATATCAGGGAATGACAGAAAATGCCATTCTATATTAAGCATTCATCACTCATCATTCATCACTCATCATTCATCACTCATCATTCATCATTAAACCCCTACACCCTTATCCCTCTAAATTCATCATCACAACATATATATTTAAGAAAATATGTATCTTTGGACATAAAAATAACATTATGCCTCAATTTATTGCTGATTTACATATACATTCAAAATTTTCTATGGCAAGCAGTAAAAAACTAACGCCTGACTGGTTGCATTTTTGGGCACGTGCAAAAGGAATAGGACTTGTTGGAACAGGTGATTTTACGCACCCTTTGTGGCTTAATCTCTTGCAAGAACAACTTGTGGAAGCCGAAACAGGTTTATATGCATTACAACCAGAATTTGTACATTCTGCTGATTGGGTTTCTTACGAAAATCCGCGATTTATGCTGACTGCCGAAATTAGTACTATCTATAAAAAAGCAGGAAAAACGAGAAAAGTGCATACTATTTTGTGGGCTCCGAGTTTTAACATTGTGCAAAAAATTCAAAAAGAATTTGATGCAAGAGGCTATAATATTCGTTCAGATGGGCGACCAATTATTGGTTTAGATGCTGCTGATTTGGTTGAAATGTGTTTGAATATTTCTGAAGATGTGGTGTGTGTGCCTGCTCATATCTGGACACCATGGTTTTCGGCTCTTGGTGCAAAATCGGGTTTTGATTCTATTGAAGAATGTTATGGCGATATGGCTTCTCATATTTTTGCTGTTGAAACAGGATTGTCGTCTGATGCTCCAATGAATTTTATGTGTTCTAAACTTGATACATATGCTTTGTTGTCAAATTCTGATGCACATTCTCCCGAAAAAATTGGACGAAATGCGAATTTGTTTCATTGTGATATGGATTATTATGCAATTGTGAATGCTTTAAAACAGCGAAATGGAAAGTCTTTTATAGGTACTATTGATATGTATCCGCAAGAAGGAAAATATCATTTTTCGGGACATCGTAAATGTAATGTATGTTTGTCGCCTCTTGAGGTGTTAGAACACAATTTTACGTGTCCTGTGTGTAACAAACCAATTACGCTTGGAGTTATGGATAGGGTAGCACAACTTTCTGATAGAGATGATATTACTCCCTGTGAATCGCTTCAAAAAACACAGTATCTTATTCCACTTGTTGAAATACTTTCAGAAATGTATGGACTTGGGGCTGCGTCAAAGCGTGTAGCAAAAGAATATCAAAACTGTGTGCGTTTGGGCAAAAATGAAATATATTTTTTGAGCGAAAAGCCAATTGATGAAATTGCTCAAGAGTGTTCGCCAATGTTGGCAGAAGGAATCCGAAGAATGAGACAAGGCACTGTATTTTTATCTCCAGGATTTGATGGAGAATATGGAAGTGTTCGCGTATTTACCGAAACAGAAACGCAGTTGTTTAAACAAAATCCTTTGTATGTGCCAAACGTTTTGCCCGAGCAGAAAGGTGAACGCTTTAATTTTGATTTAGCCTTGTATCATGAAAAAGCAAAAACAATAGATTTTTCTTGCATTTCGGGTAAGAAAGCTGATACACAATTACGTTTATTTTAAGGGAATTTATGTATGTTTGTGTTTTAAAATGAGAATGAAAAAAATATATATGCTGTGTGTATGTGTGTGTTGTATAGCAAGCTCACTCTCGGCACAAGTTAATTTTTTTACGAAGGAAACAGATACGCTTTATCCTTCTTTTTATGCTCGTTCTCAATCGGTAACGCTTATGGCTGTTTCTGTTTTACCGCATTACATGTTTGGGATTTCTTGTTTTGTGCATAATAACAATGATTATGTGTCATATTATGTTGGATTTGCTACAAATGGTGTACAAAATAAAACGATTACAGCATTAGAAAAAAATAGTTCTACAACAATGCAACTGCGTATTCCTTTTACTTACTTACAGTCGCATTTTGGTGTAGCACAGGGGCTTACTCGTAATTTGTTTGCCTATGTACATACCGGATTCGTATATACGTATTCTACCTTTATGCCTACACATGATACATATTCGTATGCTGATATTCCGCAAGGAATGAATATATTACTTGGTTTTGGAGTGTTGTATGTAACGGAATCAAAACTGTCGTTTCAGGCAGGAATGCAGTCGTTTCAACGGAATTTTGTGGTAGGAATGGGATATACATTGTAAATTATGAAAATAGCAAGATTATTAGTATGTGTTATTATAATTGTGTCGTTCCACAGTTGTAAACTTATTGGACTTAATGTGAATCATGATAACCCACGAAAAGGCAATGTGTATCCAACATTCACTCAAAAAGATTCTATTCGTGGTGCTCTTACTTCGCTTCGTTCAAGTTTTGATGTGCACTATTATGATATTCATATTGCTCTACAACCAGCAAAAAAATATATTCAAGGCTTTGTTGATATAGAGTTTTCGGTTGTTTCTGCTACTGATAAAATACAAATTGATTTGTATGAAAATCTTACGCTTGATAGTATTTTGTATGAGAATAAACGTATTCCCTTTACTCGCACATATGGTGCTGTATATGTTTCATTTTTAGATAGTTTGCAAAATGGAACCGAACATTCTATTCGGTGTTTTTATCAGGGAAAACCGGTAAAAGCAAAAAAATCGCCTTGGAAGGGGGGATTTGTGTGGGATAAATCAAAAGATGGCAATCCATGGATTGGTGTTACATGCGAAGTTGATGGAGCAAGTTTATGGTGGCCCTGCAAAGATCATATTTCAGACAAACCTGACCGTGGCGTGCGTATGAATGTTACTGTCCCTCATGGTTTACAGGTAATAAGTAACGGCGTGTTGCAGTCTGAATCGCATACAGAACAAACATCTCATTATATATGGCAAACTAATTATCCTATAAACACCTATAATGTTACCTTGTACGTTGGTGCATTTCAGCATTTTTCTGAGATTTTTAAAGGGAAAGATGCTGAATTTACGCTTGATTATTATATGTTGCCTGAACATATTGAAGAGGCAAAAACTGTATTTGCACAAACAAGTGATGTCTTGCATTTTTATGAATCTATTTATGGTCCATACCCATGGTCAAACGAGGGATTTAAATTAGTTGGAAGTCCGTATGCTGGCATGGAACATCAAACTGCTATTGCTTATGGTACAGATTTTAAACGTCAACGGCACTTTTTGGGATTTGACTATATTATTGTGCATGAAACGGCACATGAATGGTGGGGAAATGCGGTGAGTGTTGATGATTATGCTGAAATTTTTATTCACGAAGGATTTGCCACCTATTCTGAAATGTTATATGTGGAAAAAACATATGGCACACAAGCAGCAAAAAATTATATGTCCTTTTATGCCATGCTTATAAAAAATAAAAATCCAATTGTGGGTCCACGTGATGTTAATTTTTGGGATTATAAAGATACCGACCCGTATTTAAAAGGTGCGTGGGTACTGCATGGCTTCCGCAGATTGTTAGATGATGATGATTTGTTTTTTGATATTATTCAAGGGTTTTATGCAGAATCGTATCTTTCTATAGTTACGGTAGCTGATTTTGTTGCATATGTAAATTCAAAAACTAAAAGCAATTATTCATGGTATTTTAATCAATATTTATATGAACGAGAAGTGCCGTATTTACAGTATGCATTTGAACAAGACGTGCAAGGAAACGTAAATTTGTACCTTGTGTGGAATAGCGTGCCCGAAGGATTTGAAATGCCTGTTCGGATTTTTGTTACTATAAATTCTGTGGAATATCCAATTGTGCTAAAACCTTCTACTGATATTAAAAAATTCGTGTTACATTCTTGTCAATCAGTAAGTTTTGATAGCGATTATGTATATTATAGTTTAAAAAAAGATACAGATATCATACGTAAAATAAATAAAAAATAATATGACACCAATTTCTCAAACAATTGTAGATAAACATTTAAAAGCTCATGGTGTAGCTGATATTGGGAAAGCAACTATTCGCCAAATTGTGAAAATAGTGAGCGATATTGAACAAGAAACAGGCATTCCTTTTATTAAAATGGAAATGGGAGTGCCGGGTTTACCGCCTCCACAAGTAGGAATTGATGCAGAAATTGCTGCTTTAAACAATGGTGTTGCGTCTTTATATCCAGCAATAGAAGGAATTGCACCTCTTAAAAATGAAATAGCTCGCTTTGCAAAACTTTTTATGAATATTACTGTGCAGCCAGAATGTTGTGTGCCAACGGTTGGTTCTATGCAAGGCGGATTTGCATCTTTTTTAACAGCATGCAGACGAGATGAAAATCGTTCAAAATTATTGTTTATTGACCCAGGATTTCCTGTGCAAAAAACGCAGATGAAAATTCTTGGATTAGAGTACGAATCTTTTGATGTATATAAGTATAGAGGCGAAAAATTAGCTGAAAAATTAGAGAGTTATTGTAAGCAAAATACCATTTCAGCATTTTTATATTCAAATCCAAATAACCCTTCATGGATTTGTTTTTCCGAAGAGGAACTGCAAATTATAGCTGATGTTGCACGAAAATATGATATTATTGTAATTGAAGATTTGGCGTATTTTGGAATGGATTTTCGTGTTGATTATAGTGCACCCGGCAAACCTCCATATCAACCTACCATTGCAAATTATTACGATAATTATATTTTGCTTGTATCAGCTTCAAAAATTTTTAGTTATGCCGGGCAGCGAATAGCGGCACTTATCATTTCTTCGGATTTGTTTACACGTAATTTTCCTGATTTAGCTCCTTATTTTTCGTTTACAGAATTTGGAAAAGCTCTTATATATGGTGCACTTTACGGTTTGTCTTCGGGTACATCACATTCAAGTCAGCATGCTCTGTATGCATTGTTGCAGGCGGCAAATAATGGCACATATAATTTTGTGAATGATGTGAAAACATACGGAAAACGTGCAAAAATTATGAAAGAAATGTTTATTGATGCTGGTTTTTCTGTTGTGTATGATACTGATATTGACCGCCCTATTGCCGATGGATTTTATTTTACTATTTCATATAAAAATCTATTAGGAAGCCAGTTAGCACAGGAATTATTGTTATATGGTATTAGTGCAATTACCCTTGATAGTACAGGAAGTGAACGACTTGAAGGATTGCGTGCATGTACTTCGCAAGTGCGTGATTCACAGCTTCCTATTTTAAAAGAAAGACTTTCATTATTTTCAAAATTACATAAATAAATAATTATGGCAAACATACGTACTTTTAAAAAAGAGCTATATATGGTTCTTGAAATTATTGCTGAGGAATGTTTGATTGTAAGAGATTTACATCCAGAAAAAGCAGAAAAAGCAGAAAAACTTTTTGAAGAAGCTCTTGAACTATATTATGAAACACGTTCTAAAAAAAATACTGATGCGAGTAAATCTCAAAAGAAATTTTATGCAGATTTACGTAATTCGTATTTAGAGGGAATATTTGCTATTTTAAAAAACATTGAAGCTTTACATACTGCATAACTATTGTGTGTAAAACAATTGAATGGGGGAGAAATGGTTTTTGTTTCTGTGTAACTGTACAGTTATTAATTTTTGAGCTATATGTTTTTTGAAAACCACGAAAAATGAACTTTTCCGTATTTTCTCATCTGTACAAAATGCGGGTGTTCACAAAATGAAATATTTTTGGAATGTTCAATAATTATAAGCGATTCAGAATGTACACAAGAACTTTCATAAAGTAGGGTAGGTATTGTGTCTAACCATGGTAAATCGTAAGGAGGGTCGGCAAAAATCACATCAAAATGTTGTTTGCAGCTTTTAATATAATCACGCACGTCAGATGTAACTACATGTATTTGTGGTGTTTGTAATTTTTCTGACTGTTGTTTTATGAATGCTGCATGTGCTCTGTTTTTTTCAACAGATGCTATGCGTTGGCATCCTCGTGATGCACATTCAAACGAAAAACTTCCAATTCCTGCAAATAAATCTAATACTTTAACATCATCAAAATCGTATATGTTTGCTAACATATTAAATAATCCTTCTTTTGCAATGTCTGTAGTTGGGCGTAATGTAAAATGAGAAGGAGCTTGAATAATTCTTCCTTTTAAACTACCACTTATTATTCGCATATATTACAACAAACTAATGAGTGAAAATAGGGAAAAGAAATATCAGAAAACGGTGATTGCTGAATCATTTTTTTATGCGATGGAGATGGTGAAATTGTTTCAACATGTTTAATAAACATTTCCGTAGCATCTACATACGAAGCGGGTGTTCGTCCTGTTAAAACCACAGGAATTTGCATGGGATTAAGTTGTAATTGCTCAAAAACATTCATTACATAAAAAATGTAATCGTTTATATTTGAAAAGGTAAAAGTGTTGTAAAATAAAATATGTGAATCCTGCACAATAAGCATGTCAAAAAATGATTTTTGTATAGAAATATACATTTGTGTTTTTTCTGACTGTTTACTTTGCAACACTGCTGATTCAAACAATGGAGCAATGTGTGGATATATATGCAAATTAGCTCCAAATGTTTGAGTACATAAGGCATGTAATTCTTGTAAAATGGGATATATAATAAAGCTTTCCGCATTTTTAATTTTGTATGATTCAAGAATTTCCTTATCGTGCAAAAGATGATTTACAGTAAAAATAGTTTCTAAATCATTTTGTGCATACAACAAAACAGGAGCAATGGTACAACGTTCGGTTGAAAATAAACACGAAACTTTTTTGTATGTATATGAAAATGCTTTGTGTTGAAAAACCGCCTTGCAATAATCATCATACGAAGTGTTTTTGTTTTCGTCAAACGATTCATGATGAACAGTAAGCAATTGTTCGTGATTGTGTTTGGTAATTATAAACGAAATACCATTTTGACGAAACAAAATAGAAAGTTCATATGTTTCAGAAAAAGAATAATCAAAATCGATATGTTGCAGATGTAAATCTTTCATATGCGATTATTCCCAATTCCCTTCAGTAGTTGCATGATCAATTTTACCTACACGTATGCCAGGGTATCCTGTACGTTTTTCAAAGTTTTCTTTTGCGTTTTGAATCAGCTGAGGGTCAAGACCATGTAATAAAATAGAAAAATCCACTCCAATTTGAAAAGTAGGCAATTTTACACCTCCAGCAATAACAGAACTTGCAGCAATTTCAAAAACACTGTCAGTTTCAGGTATATATTTGAGCGTGTGAATGTCAAAGTTTTTTGTAAATACGCTATCTAAAGTGAGTTTTTGTATTACAGGAATTTGTACTTTTTCAATATATGCTCTTCCTTCTGCAACTTCAAGAGAATCTTCGAGGTCGCCTATTTTTCGTTCAAACTCTAATGAATCTTCTAAGGTAAATTTTATCAGTTTATCCCAATCATTACAGTATTCACGATGCTTTCTTTCGTATGCAAACTGCAATTCACGAGCGTTCATTAATTTTGTTTTTACTAATTCAATTTTTCGATTTTTTTCATTTTCAAAATCAATATTAGTTTTAATGCTGTTATATATAAGAAATATTAAAATAACAATTACTCCTAATAGTCCTAATTCAATAATGGTTTTTCTTCCTTTTGTCATAGCAATATTTTTTTTTGTATTTTTGTATAGAATACAAATATATAAGATTTTATTGTTTTCTTTCATTTTTTTCTTGCTCTTTTTTCTCTTTATGTTATTAGATTTTATTAAAAAAAAAATACGCAATAATTTTCCTCATGTTCCAACAAAAGAACAGGAAAATGTGATGCACATTCTTGCTGAATTTATTCATTCAAATAATCATGTTTTAGTAGTAAAAGGATATGCTGGTACAGGAAAAACGTCTGTGATAGCAAGTTTTGTACAAACACTTGTTGAACTTAGCATTCCATCATTTCTTATGGCTCCAACCGGAAGGGCTGCGAAAGTGTTATCGTATTACACTAAAACGGCAGCCACAACTATTCATAAAACAATATATCGTCAGGCTTCTACTCATAATGGAATTCAAAAGTTTTCTTTGTATTTTAATGCGCATGCCCAATCAGTTTTTATAGTTGATGAGGTTTCAATGCTTGCAAATAATTCATTTGATAAATCTATGTTTGGAAGTGGATTGTTGCTGAATGATTTATTTGAATTTGTGTTTGAAAATGATAAAAATTGCAAACTTATTTTAATTGGCGATACTGCCCAATTACCTCCTGTAGGCTTGTCGGTGAGTCCGGCATTAGATGTTGAATATCTTTCAACAACATTTTTCAAACAGATTGAAACTGCACATTTGTACGAGGTTGTTCGTCAACAAAAAGAATCGGGAATACTTGCATTGGCAACGGAAATACGCACAATTATTGAGAATAATAGCTGTGATTTTCCACACATTTCACAAACTTCTGATGTGATTCCTATTACTGGTGATATTTTATTAGAACATTTAGAATCTTCGTATAGTTCAGTAGGAGAGGAGCATACCATTGTTATTACACGTTCCAATAAATATGCTAATAAATATAATCAAGGCATTCGTGCTATGGTGCTATGGCGCGAATCTCAAATTAATGTAGGTGATTTTATCATGGTTGTGAAAAATAATTATTATTGGTCTGAAAAAAGCACGAAAATCAATTTTATTGCAAATGGTGACATTGCAGAAATCACTCATATTTCTCAGTATGAAAATTTATATGGATTTGCATTTGCGAATGTAAGATTGCGATTTGTTGATTATGATAATGAGGAGTTAGATGTAAAAATTTTGCTGCAAACGCTTGAATCAGAATCTCCTGCCTTATCCTATGATGACAATACGCTGCTTTATACGGCTGTTCAAGAAGATTATCAGCATATTACAAGTGCTCGTGCTCGGTATCAAGAAATAAGAAAAAACGAGTATTTTAATGCACTTCAAATTAAATATGCATATGCAATTACCTGTCATAAAGCCCAAGGTGGACAGTGGAAACATGTGTATATAGATCACGGATATTTACCCGAAAATACGACTAATGTTGATTTTTTACGTTGGCTCTATACTGCCTGCACCCGAGCAACTGAACGTTTATATTTGGTAAATTTTAAAAAAGAGTTTTTCGAGTAAAAAAACAGAAACGTAAATTGTTATGCGTCTAAAATTTGAGAAGCGTGATTTTTGGTATCAACTTTAGTTATTATTTTTTGAATAATACCAGTTTCATCAATAATAAATGTTGTTCGAATTACTCCTTGATATGTTCTGCCGTACATCTTTTTTTCGCCCCATGCTCCAAATACATGTAATATTTTTTTATCGGTATCGGAAAGTAAGGTGAATTTAAGATTGTGTTTTTGAATAAAATTACAATGTGAGGTAACAGAATCAGGACTTACACCAATTATTTCGTACCCAAGAGATTGAAGTTTTTCAAAATTATCATTCAAATTTTTAGCTTCGGCGGTGCAACCTGGGGTATTGTTTTTTGGGTAGAAATATAAAATCACCTTTTTTCCAAGAAAATCAGAAAGTGATATTTCTTCCCCTGTATGTGTAATTCCTGTAAAATTTGGTGCTTTTTGTCCAACAACTAATGCGGTCATAAAAAAAATCTTAAAAAATAGTAATGCAAAAATATAAGAACCTATCATTATTTGGGCAATAAACCCCTCTTCAAATTCTCAATTATTTTCATGATATACGTCATGTAGATTGATAATATGTGTTGCATTTAATGTGTTGTATGTACTACATTTTGTGTGTAATGTAAATTTTATTGAATAATAATGTTTGCAACATATAAAATATATACATAGTTTAAACTAAAAATGTACATTTGTATTTAAAACATTTTGTATGAAAGACTTTTTCCGATTATTCCCTTACATAGTTACATATAAAAAATATATTATACTTGTTTTTATATGTAATATTTTTGCCGCAATTTTTTCTTTTGGAACTATTGCAACTATAATTCCTTTTTTAAGTATTATTTTTAATACTACCGAAGTTGTAACAAATCCCGTTGCCTTTGAATTTACAAAAGATGCTCTTTTACACAATGCAAGTTATTTATTATACACAATAGTATCTGTGCACGGAATGTCAATTGCCTTACTTATTATCTGTGGATTTCTTATTGTAATAACGATATTAAAAAATGTGTTTGAGTATTTTTCTAACTATTTTAATATTATTGTTGTAAATGGTGTTCCGAAAGATATTTATAATGCTACGTATAAAAAAATATTGAATTTGCCCATATTTTATTTTACTAATGAACGCAAGGGCGATATTATGGCACGTATGTCTTCTGATATTACCGAGGTGCGAAATAGTATGGTGGCTTCGTTTGGAGGTATGATAAAATATCCAGTTTTTATCATCATTTTTTTTGTGGGCTTATTGATTATAAGTTGGAAAATGACGCTTGTTATAACTATTTTATTACCTATTACTGCTATAGTAACTGGACGAATTGCGAAAACATTAAAAAGTGCTTCGCATAAAGCTCAAAAATTACAAGGAGATATTTTGGTGTTTATTGATGAAACCTTACTCGGACTTAAAATTATTAAGGTTTTTAATGCAATTAAACATGTGGAACAAAAATTTAATGCAAAAAACTACCAGTATTATAAAACCATGAATATGGTTAATAGAAAAAATGTTCTTGCATCGCCACTTACCGAAATTCTTATTGTTATAACTTTATCATTTGCTATTTTTTATGGTGGCTCGTTGGTTATTCAAAACGATGGGAGCATGTCGGCCGAGGGATTTATAGCGTATTTACTTGCGTTTACTCAAATTGTGAGTCCCGCAAAATCATTAACATCTGCGTTTTATGGTATCAAAAAAGGAGCTGCAAGTGTAGAACGTATCGAAAAAATAATGTTTTCAGAGGTCTCAATTCAAGACGCTCCAAATGCTCGTGCTATTACAACATTTAATAAGGATGTTTCATTTTCTCATGTAAACTTTCAATATGAGCCTGAACGCGAAGTGTTACGTGATATTTCCTTTACCGTTAAAAAAGGACAATCTGTTGCAATAGTAGGGCAATCTGGCTCAGGAAAATCAACCATTACACATTTATTACCTCGTTTTTATGAAATAGATTCAGGTGATATTTTTATAGATGATATATCAATTAAAGATTATAAACTTGAAGATTTACGAGGATTGATGGGGATAGTAACACAAGAATCTATTCTTTTTAATGATACGTTTTTTAATAATATTGCATTTGGTATTGAAAATGCCGATGAGTCTGCGGTTATAGAAGCTGCTAAACTTGCATATGCACACGATTTTATTATGGAAACGCCTCATGGGTATCAAACAATTATAGGCGATCAAGGAAGTAAACTTTCAGGAGGGCAACGGCAACGAATAAGTATAGCACGTGCTATTATGAAAAATCCACAAATTTTAATTCTTGACGAAGCTACCTCTGCACTCGATACACAATCGGAACGACAGGTGCAAGAGGCTCTTACAAATGTTATGAAAAACAGAACATCAATAGTAATTGCTCATAGGCTTTCTACTATAAAAAATGCTGATGTTATTATTGTGCTTAACGAAGGAGAAATTGTGGAACAAGGAACGCACCAAGAATTAGTTGCTCGTAATGGAACATACAAACAACTTCACGATTTACAGTTGCTGTAGAGTTATATTCAAAAAACATATATTTATAACAACGTAATTGTAGTTTAATAGATAATTTTTGTGTGATAACAAACACAAAAAGCTATAATAGAATGAGAGATTATAATATAAAAAAAAAGGCTGTCTTTTTTAGACAGCCTTTTTTTATACTATATATATTGATAACAATTATTTTTTCAAAAAATCTTGAAGAAGTGAGTTGTGCACCATTTCTTCTTTGAAAGTATATGCGCCTGTTTTTTCTGATTTCACAGATTTAATAACTTTAGTAAAATCTTTTCCTGAACCTTTTTGAAGGGTTGCCATTGGTTTTTTTGCCATGATATTTTATTATTTAATTTCGCGATGAACAGTCATTTTTCTAAGAACTGGATTGAATTTTTTTAATTCTAATCTGTCAGGTACGTTTTTACGATTTTTTGTAGTTATATATCGAGACATGCCCGGCATACCACTATCTTTATGTTCTGTACATTCTAATATAACTTGAACTCTATTTCCTTTTTTTGCCATCGTGATGAGTCTTTTTAATACGTTGTTAAATAACCTTTTGCTTTTGCGTCTTTAAGAGCATTAGTTAAACCTTTTTTGTTGATAGTTCGAATTCCATTTGCCGAAACACGTAGAGTAATCCAACGGTCTTCTTCTGGAATGTAGAACTTTTTGTCAAACAAATTTGGTTCAAATGTTCTTTTTGATTTTCTATTTGAATGTGAAACCTTGTTTCCAATCATCACTTTCTTTCCTGTAATTTGACAAACTTTTGACATTAGTATAGTTTTAATGTATATCTTCTAAAATTGAGGTGCAAAATACGTGAATTTCAAACAAACAAAAAAATATTTTTATGGTTTTTTTTGAAATTTCTTAAAAAGATTTACTCTTTTCTTTTTGTATTTTAAAATTCCTCAAATGTTTTTTTAATTATAGCAACACATTCTAAAATTTGTTCTTCCGAAATGATGAGCGGAGGAGCAAATCGTATGATATGTTGATGTGTTGGTTTTGCAAGCAAGCCATTTTCTTTTAAAGCTAAGCAAAAATCCCATGCTGTTTTACCTTTGTATGGTTTTATTACAACAGCATTTAGCAAACCTTTTCCACGCACTAATTCTTTTGCTGGGTGATTGATTTTATTGAGTTCATCACGAAACAGTGCGCCTAATGTTTCTGAGCGTTCACACAAATTCTCATCTTTTAAAATTGAAAGTGCTGCAATTGCTACTTTTCCCGCAACTGGGTTTCCGCCATATGTTGAGCCGTGTTCTCCGGGTTTAATGCATAACATAATTTCATCATCAGCTAATACGCATGAAACAGGATATGTTCCACCACTTAATGCTTTCCCTAATATAAGTATATCTGGGCGAACTCCTTCGTGATCGCATGCTAACATTTTACCTGTACGTGCCAGTCCGGTTTGTACTTCGTCGGCAATAAATAATACGTTTTTGGCTTTACATAAATCGTATGCTTTTTTCAAATATCCGCTATCAGGCACATATACACCTGCTTCTCCTTGAATTGGCTCTACTAAAAAACCAGCAACATTAGGGTCTTCAAGTGATTTTTCTAATGCAGGAATGTCGTTGTATGGCACAACTTCAAATCCGGGTGTATATGGTCCAAAACCCTTATAAGAATCTGGGTCTGTTGACATTGAGATGATTGTTATTGTACGTCCGTGAAAATTTCCATCGCATACAATAATTTTTGCTTTGTTGTCTGCAATGCCTTTTTTCTCGTATGCCCATTTTCTACATAACTTTAGTGCGGTTTCGTCTGCTTCTGCACCAGTGTTCATGGGTAATAACTTATCGTATCCAAAAAATTTTGTTGCAAATTCTTCAAATTCACCAAGTACATTATTATAAAAAGCACGTGATGTAAGCGTTAATGTTTTTGCTTGTTCAACAAGAGCATTAATTATTTTTGGATGACAATGCCCTTGATTTACGGCTGAATATGCCGACAAAAAATCATAATATTTTTTGCCTTCAACATCCCACATAAAAACGCCTTCACCTTTTTCTAACACTACAGGAAGCGGATGGTAGTTGTGTGCGCCATACGTATCTTCTCTGTCCATATAATCTTGAGGAGTCATGTTTGACATATGCTGTAAAGTTTTAAGTTTTTATTAAAAATTGAAGCCCAAAAGTATGTAATTCGTTTTGAGTTTGCAATTATCTTTCTTGTTTTTTCAATTTTTGGTAAAAAAACCTTATTTCAATACGTATATACGTGTATTTGTTCGTAAAAAAAATGTGTGTGTAGCGTACGTTGTGCTATTTTCGCGTAAGTTTTGCTGTTGCATTCCACGGCACACCACCATACAAATCGTCGGTAAAATCTAACGTAATTGTTGATTGAGAAATCACTCCACTTCCTTCAATTGTATGATCTTCAATTTTTTGTCGTGGTATTGTAATAGATGTACCAAACACACGAGCATAAATATAGAGCGTTTTTCCTGCGCTTTGTCTGTCTAAATCTAAAAAATTAATTAAATGTACCGTAGAACTATCGCCACTTTTATATTCTATATCAATATAGTAATTTCGTGTGCCGTCATTTTCATGAATTTCTTGACAATACCATGCTCCATCAATGCCTCTTTCTTGTGGGTTTTCAAAAATTTCCTCGCATGAAGTTAAATAAAAAACACTCATCAAACCGACTGCAATTTTACTGTATAGTCTGTGTTTTTGTTTGAAAATGTGTGTCAGCATACTATGAATTTTGTGTTTCAATAAATTGTTGAATTTCTTTGAGTGATATAGCTCCTTCATAAATAGCCTTTCCTGTTATTACAGCATCTATTCCTGCTTTATCTAACGCAATAATATCATCTATTGTAGCAATTCCACCACTTGCAATACAATATATCGATGGTTGTGCCTTTTTAATGCGAACATACAAATCAATATTTGGACCTTGTAACATACCGTCTTTACTTATATCGGTACAAATAACTTTTGAAATGTTTTTTTTAACGTATGAATCTATAAAATTAAAAATGGTAAATTGTGTGGTTTCCAACCAACCGTTTATTGCAATATTTTCATTATGAACGTCTGCTCCTAAAATAATTTTTTCTGGTCCGTATGTTTGAATCCATTGTTCGAAAATTTCAGGATTTTTTACCGCTATACTTCCACCAGTTACCATAGAAGCACCCGAATTAAATGCGATTTCAACATCTTCGTTGCGTTTTAATCCGCCTCCAAAATCAATAATAAGATTCGTTTTTGTTGCAATAGTTTCAAGCACATGTTGATTCATGATTTTGTGACTTTTTGCACCATCTAAATCAACTAAATGAAGACGGGTAATGCCGTGGTCTTCAAATGATTTTGCAACCTCAAGTGGGTTGGTGTTATATGTTTTTTTTTGAGCATAATCGCCTTGTGATAAACGCACACATTTACCATCAATAATGTCAATAGCGGGAATAATTTGAATCATTGTTTTGCAAAATATTTTTTAGCTGATACTACATTTCCATTTCCCAAGAACTGCACATCATCAAATTGTAATTTCGATATATATACGCCTCGTCCTTGTAATTCAGACGATAAGTTGCTAAGGTCGGGAGTTGATAATAATCTCCAATCAAATCCGTCTCCTTCGTCTTTTACAATCCATTCACAATACAGAGCATTTTTTTTAAATGTAATATGAATTTTTCTATCTGCGTATAGCGGATTGTTTTTTCGTTCATGATACAGTTCTGCTAATGAATTATTTTTAAGAGCCTCTTTTTTATCTTCGGCAGAAATGCTAAAGCTCCCGTGTTCTACCGCATTCAGTAATAATTCTGAAATACCCAATTCAAGGCTAATTAATTCACTTGGGCTGTATATATGTTTTACTTTATTTGCCAAAAACTCTGCAAGTGTAGGAATATAATGTAAATCAGAAGCAACTTCAATGCGCAATTCTTGTTTTTTTATTAATGTAGAAACATCTTGTTTTCTGAGTTTACTTTCGAGAACAGTTTTATATCGATACAATAAAGCTCGCAATTCATCGAGATTTACTGGTTTTTTTAAATAGTTATTTGCTCCAGATTCTAATGCTTCAAGGGCAACCTGTCCGTTTCCATGTGCCGTAATCATTATAATAATTACGTTTCGTTCTACTTTTCTAATTCGTTTAATTAACGAAATTCCATCAAAATGAGGTATGTGAATATCAGAAATCATAACATCGGGCAAAAATTCGTTAAACATTTCAAGCCCTTGTATCCCGTCTTCGGCACACTTATACTCATATCCCTCTTTCTCTACCACTATACGTAAGAGTTCGCGAGATACTATGTCATTTTCTACTATGAGAATTTTCATTACTGCGGATAAATTTTTAGCTAAATTAATATTTTTTCCCTATATAACAATAAAAGCTTTTAATTACCTTTGCATAAAATTTTGATATGGTTACTTTATTTAGAAAAGAAATAGCAAGTTTTTTTAGTTCGCTTATAGGATATATAGTGATTGCAGTGTTTTTACTTGGCACAGGATTGTTCCTTTGGGTGTTTGATGGTGAATTAAATATTTTGCAATCGGGTTATGCGGGACTTGACGGCTTGTTTATGATTGCTCCTTGGATTTTTCTTTTTTTAGCACCTGCAATATCAATGCGGTTTTTTGCTGATGAAAGTAAAAGTGGAACGCTTGAATTATTATTTACATTTCCTATTTCGGATTTATCTATAGTGCTGTCAAAATTTTTTGCTGGACTTGTGCTTATGTTTATTGCATTGTTGCCCACAGTGTTATATTTTATAACGGTATATGCACTTGGAAGTCCTGTAGGAAATATTGACATTGCTGCAACAATTGGTGCATATATTGGTTTGTTATTTCTTGCTGGCGTGTATGTGGCTATTGGCACATTTGTGTCGTCAATTACCGATAATCAAATTATTTCATTTATTATATCGGCTGCTCTCTGCTTTGCCTTGTATGTTGGATTTGATTTTATTGCAGAGGTGTTTCCCGAAGGTGTTTTTAAACGGATAAGTATTTCGCTTGGAATAGCTCAACACTACGATTCCATAAGTCGTGGAGTTATTGATACGCGTGATATTGTATATTTTTTGAGTGTTATCAGTTTCTTTATATATATCACTCATATTTCTTTAAAAAAGAAACATAAATAGATACTATGCAGAAAAAAATATATAAACAAATTATAATTGCTTGTAGTGTTCTTATTGGTATAAATGTGATTTCGAGTGTATATTATGCTCGTTTCGATTTAACGGAAGATTCACGATATACTCTTTCTGCAACAACGCAAGAATATGTGAAAAATCTTCAAGATACCATTCGTTTTTCGGTGTATTTACATGGTGATTTACCTGTTTCGTTTGTTAAAATGGAACGTGAACTTACCGATTTTTTAAAGGAATTAAAACGCATAGGTAAAGAACATATACAAATTAAATTTTTTGACCCTCGAAATTTAGGTTCAAATGCAAAAGAAAATCGCGAAGCTTTTGCTCGTTTAACTCAATATGGTTTAAAGCCTTATACAATTCAAGAACAAGATGAATCGGGAACATATGTGCAACGACATATTATACCCGGAATGATAATGTCAACGAGTGAACGATATGTGCCAGTAAATTTATTTGCCGATGGAGTGGCTTCTGGTGCCGAAGAACTTATTTTTGAGGCTTTAGGACGTTTAGAATATATGTGTGTAAAAGGTATAATGCAGCTTACTACTGAACACAAAAAAAATATAGCATTTTTAACCGACCATGGAGAATTGCCGTTTTTATATGTGAAAGATGCTACGCTATCGCTTATGGAATTATATAATATTGATAGAATTACTACGCCTGAATTGCTTGATTCTATTAATAAATATGATTTAGTAATTGTGGCAAAACCACAAAAACCATTTTCAGATGAACATAAATTTATTATTGATCAATATTTAATGCGTAATGGTGCATTTTTAGGATTTATTGATGCGGTAGATGTGAATGCGGATACATTGCAATATGTTTCAAATGTTACGGCAGTGCCATTTGATTTGCATATTTCTGACTTGTTGTTTCATTTAGGAGTGCGTATTAATCCTACTATTTTGTTAGATAATCAATGTGCAAAAATTCCTTTAAATTTAGCACCTGCTGGTATGCCTCCAAATTATCAACCTATTTCGTGGTATTATTTTCCTATAGTTTCGGGAACGCAATCTCATCTTATTTCTCAACGCCTTTCTCCTGTTAAAACCGAATTTGTTAGTTCTCTTGATACGCTTGAAGGAGGAGGAAAATTGCAAAAAACTATTTTGTTACGTTCGTCAGCATATGCACGCATTTTGCAAGCACCAGTTCAAGTTGGATTTAGTGTGTTGGAACGAATACGTGGCGATTATTTTACTTCGTATTATGTGCCTGTTGCGGCTCTTGTTGAAGGTGAATTAGAGTCGTTGTATCAATATCGCGCAACACCTCTTAGTGCCGAACAATTACCCAAAAATTTTACCACTATTTTGAAAACTGATAGTGTGAAAATGATTTTTGTGGCAGATGGTGATGTTATTAAAAATGATGTGAGTGTGCGAGGGCGAGATACTATTGCACAGCCACTCCATTACTATAAATATTTTGCGGTTGATAAAAATGTGTACACGGGAAATAAAGAATTTTTGCTTAATGCAGTAAATTATTTGTGTGGTGATACTGAACTTATTTCGCTGCGATCTCGTGAAGTTGCTGTGCGTATGCTTAATAGAGCACGTGTATTACATGAAAAATCAAAATGGCAAATGTTTACCATTTTGCTTCCTATAGTGTTGCTTGGTGTTGTTGGATTTGGAGTAATATTGATACGAAAAAATAAATATAAAAAATATGGTAGCTAAAAGAATTATTCCGTGTTTAGATATAAAAGATGGACGTACGGTAAAAGGCGTTAATTTTATTGAATTACGCGATGCAGGAGACCCAATTGAATTGGGTAAGCTTTACGAAATGCAAGGTGCAGATGAACTCACTTTTTTAGACATTACTGCAACAATTGAACAAAGAGCAACATTTGTTGCTTTGGTAAAACGTATTGCTTCTCACCTTACTATTCCATTTACGGTTGGAGGTGGCATTACATCGGTGTTTGATGCGGGAAAACTATTAGAAGCGGGAGCAGATAAAATTTCTATTAATTCGGCTGCGGTGTCTCATCCACAATTAATTACTGAATTGGCGAAGGAATTTGGCTCGCAATGTATTATTGTTGCTATTGATACAAAATTGCACGATGCTACATGGATGGTGCACACGCATGGCGGAAATAAAGCAACAGATATTTCTACGCTTAATTGGGCAGATGAAGTGTATAATCGCGGAGCAGGTGAAATTTTACTTACTTCAATGAGTCATGATGGAACTAAAAATGGTTTTGCTCTTGATATAACTCGTGAAGTTTCTGAATTAGTGAATATTCCTATTATTGCTTCTGGTGGTGCTGGAACTATGGAACATTTTAAAGATGTGTTTATACAAGGAAAAGCTGATGCGGCTCTTGCTGCAAGTATTTTCCATTTTAAAGAAATTGCTATTCAAGATTTAAAATCATATTTACGAACTAATAATATACCAATTAGATAATTTACTATGGAATTACAATTCTCTCAATCTCCTCAAGGATTACTTCCTGCTATTATTCAAGATGCAGACAGCTCGGTTGTTCTTATGCTTGGATACATGAATAAAGAGGCGTACGAAAAAACTTGTGCCGAAAATAAAGTTACTTTTTTTAGCAGATCTCGTCAAACATTATGGACAAAAGGTGAAACATCGGGTAATTTTTTGTCGGTTGTGCCTATTAAAATAGATTGCGACAATGATACAATTCTTATAAAAGCTCGTCCCCACGGACCAACCTGCCACACTGGTGCAGACACCTGCTTTAACGAAATAAATAAGCCCAAAACAGAAACATTTTTGCATTATTTAGAACAACTAATTGTAAATCGGAAAAAAACTCCTGTTGTGGGTTCCTATACAAATCATTTATTTGATAAAGGAATAAATAAAATTGCACAAAAAGTAGGAGAGGAAGCTGTGGAGCTTGTTATTGAAGCAAAAGACCAAAATGAAGAATTGTTTCTTGGCGAGGCGGCTGATTTAATGTTTCATTATTTGGTGCTGCTTGTAGAAAAAGGATATTCTTTGAATGATGTTATTGCTGTTTTACAAGAACGACATAAATAAAAAGAACAGCTGCGTGGAGAGAAAAACACACAGCTGTTTTAGAGAAGAGATGTAATATAGAGAGAATATTACCAGGAAAGACTACCATTTTCAACATCGGAATTAAATCTTTGAACCTGTGCAAAAATAGAAACCGAAAACAATAAAATGCCTGTTAGAGTAAAAAATTTTTTCATGATGATATTGTATTAACTTTTCAAAAATAATATATTACCATATTAATTCACATGCTTGATTTATATACTAAATAGCCTTTCCCCCATTTCAGGAGAGTCAGCGATTGGAGAGGAGTATTATTATTTTTACTATAAAACCCGTCCATATCTGCAGATAAAACATTTTCAGTATGTTCCACATCAAACACAAGCGGGACGGTTTGTCCGTTTGCACGTGTGGTTAAACTTACGGTAATAAGTGCAAATACACTTAACGTAACTATTAGTGTTAGTGTCTTTTTTAAAATATATAGATAACTATTTTCTTTCATGATTATGTCTAATTAAATATTAATTCACATGCTTGACTTACATATACTAAATATCCTTTTCCCCATTTTAAAACGGTAAGTGATTGAAAAGCAGCGTCATTACCTTTACTATAGAAGCCGTCCATATCTTTTACTTGTGTTACATATTGCCAAATAGAATTCAATGCTTCTTCCACAGTTTTTTCGCCTGCAAACGGATAGCCTATTAAGTTCCAGCCTGCCTGCAATTGCAATTTTGTTACTACTATTGGCAGTATTTGTACTTCTATAATTGCTCTTGTGCTTTCACAAGCGTTTGTTGTTTGACTTACATAATAATTTGTACTTCCAACATTTGTAGTAAGTGGAGTGGGAGCAGTAGTAGAGCCATTTCCACCTGTTGCTGCAGTGTACCATTTTAAAGCAGTTCCTGTGGCTGTTAATTGCGAGGCAGTTTCGCCTTGGGAGTATGTTACGGGCGATACAACCGTAGGTGCAGCTGGGCGTGCTTTGGTAGTTACTACAATTTCAGCTCGTGGACTTTCTTGTCCGCTTACAGTTTGGCTCACAAAATATGATCTATTTCCAACAGTTTGTGTAGATGGCGTAGGAGCCGTAGTAGAGCCTGTGCCGCCTGTAGCTGCGGTGTACCATTTTAGGGCAGTTCCTGTAGCAGTAAGGGGCGTAGCAGTAGCATTTTGGCAATAGGTAATAGGGCTTGTTACCGTAGGTGCATTTACCGAAGTAGAGGTAAACGTCATATAGTTGAGGTTTACATAGTCGGTATTTCCTATAGTAAGCCGCAGCACTTGTTCTCCTTTTGTAAGTTGCACGTTTTGTACAGTTACGTCTTGCCATACTTGCCAGCCGCCAGTATTAGGTATAGCTACATTATTAGCAATGGTAGTTCCGTTTGTTGCGAGCGAAATTGTTCGTCCTGCGCCATCTGCAGCTACCCGAAAGGTAATATTATATGTGCCTGTTTCAGCTACATTCACTGTGTATTCTAACCATTCGCCAGCTACTGCATAGCCTATATTATATCCATTTCCAGTATCAGTGCAATTCTCAATGTCCACATCTTCGTTAGTTCTAAAATTAGGTCGTGGACTTACTTCACTACCGGGACTTGTATCGTAATACGCATTACCATTGCCACCTTCGTCAAAATGTTCGAACTCTATTTTTCCCGGTATTGCATGTGCAGTACCTCCGTATGGAGTTTGGGGAGCGAATACACGAACTGTTACCGCTTCTGAGCGAGCGGTATTTCCTCTATTATCAGTAGCTTCGGCGGTTATGGTATATGAGCCTGCAGCCACATTGTTCCATGAATAGGTAAAAGGCGATGATGTTTTTTCTCCTAATTTTGTATTTCCATTATAAAAAGCCACTTTTGTTATAT
>JAAYPM010000143.1 GCA_012519815.1 Bacteroidales bacterium | reverse complement strand
CTTGTATGCCTATTTGTGAAGCACTACTCATTGCATGAGTTAGCAAAAAGTTAATGCCCCGGCTTAAAAATTTTACCTGTTCCCTATCAAATGAAAATTCGTAGGTTCTGCTACCGTGCGTAACGGTTTCGTTTTTAGTGTTGTACATAATAATAAGTATTGTGATAAATCAAGAACGCCCACCGTAGATGTGTACAACACTTTACGCTGGGCGAAATAGTTGAGGGCAGTTTCCAAGCCTCCACCATAGTGGGCGTTCCCTTTATCTTTTTTATAACAAATTCAATTGATTTTGCCCAAAAAGATTATAAAATGTTGTACAATACAAACATATACAATTGGTGTGCCAAAGTCAAGGGGTTGGGTTTGTTTTTTATTAAAAAGATTTATTTAAGGGAATTTTTTATAAAAATCATTTCGCTTATCAAAATCTAAAAATTCAACTGATAAGGAAGTAATTAACTGAATGCCAATCCTATAATCACCAATTCTAATACGAAACATATCCGTATGTCCTGTTAATTTTTTAACATTAGATAATTCAGAAAGACTTTTAGCATTACTTACATCTATAACAGCCTTTTCTATTCTTTTGGCAAGTTTCTTATCTTTAATCTTTAAAATCTTTTTTTTGAATTTTGAATCGAAATAGACATTCATTTTTGCTTTTCTTGAAGTATTTTCATTATTTCTGACTTTGGAACTCGTTTTCCTGTTTTTTCAGCTTTTAATCTATTTCCAGTCTGAAACTCTAAAAGTTGCTTATTGCTAAGATTTTTAACTTTTGCACCAGTTACACCTGATAACTGTCTAATAAGTTCTATTATATTTTTATTTCCTTCTATTATTATTGCTTCCATAACAAATATTTTACTGTTTACATGTACAAATATACAACTAAAAGTCATCATCATGCAAACAAAAATAATTCTTAATATAGTCAAACACCTTTCCGCTTATAATGTTTGTGTTTTTTTTATAACCAAGCGGTTCAAGTTCATGGTATAAATCAATATTCAAATATCTACGTAATGTTCCTTTAGATATATCAAGAATACAGGCAAGTTCCTTTTTTGTTATTGTTTTTTTTACAGTTTTACCCATCTGTTTACATGTTTACTTGTTTTTTTTAATCTATTAACAGTTTGCACTGCTTTATATACCGCATTATATTGTTCGGTTGTTTTAAATAGTTTTTTACGAGGTTCTGGTGAATCTGTAGGTAGTATTATAAAATCGGTAATAAATGGAAATATTTGCGGTGGAATTTCCATAAAACCATGTGATTGAAACACTATATCAAGCATATGTTGGCGTTTCCTCCGGAGTATTTTTTTAAACCAGGAATTATCAAAATTTTTTGGTATGTAATTTCTGGCATCATCTAAAGACAACATACCATTGTGCATATATTTATGTATATATATAAAATCATCATCGGAATTATATATATGATGCTTAATTCCTAAATATTGATATGATTTTGCTGACGATATTTCTATTGTTGGACATGTTTCTGCCCAAATATCAAAATCGGGCAATACCATAAGCCCACGTTCTGCAGCTTTCATTAATTCAAATGATATAGTGCTTTTGCCAGTTCCTGGTTCGCCCACTATTGCTATACATGAAGCTTCACGCCCTACCCTATGTGTTGGTTCTGTGTAATCAACTATTTCCATCTTTCTCTTTCATTTCTTGTATAATTTTTTTGTATGCTTCTAATTCTGCATTTTGTTGATTAATGGTAATAGCATCAGATTCTATTTTTTCTTGAGCTTTTTTATAACGTACAGCCATTTGTATTTTAGAGCCATAAATAAATACCATAATAATTAAAGCCATAAGCCATGGAGGTAATTGTTTTGTAGGATCTGGAAAAACAGCAGCCCATGCTTCTTGCATTTCCTGTTTTTCGTCTGCATCTGCAGATATATCTACATCATCAATATCACCAAGAATTAAATTACCTACAAAAGTTATAAGCCTGTCGGTAGAATTTACTATAAATTTAGCTGTGGATTCGTTGCTTTTGTTTGCTATAGTTTGACGTACAGACACGTTTTCTATATCATCATCTACTTCTATATCATCATCAATAATCTCTCGTTCATATTGCTGTTTTGGTTCTTGTATTACACCCAATAATTTAGTATAATCAGAAGCTGTACCAGTAGAAAACGAATATTCTTGTGTGTCGTTTTTAATTTCCTCATTATTTTGAGGGAGCATATCTTTTAACATAGTTATTTTTTATTAGATGTAATACTTTCAATTATATCAATAAGCAAATCGCTTAATTCTTTTGAATCAATAATTCGCACTACTTTATTTTGCTCGTTAAATGCTGCTAAAGAAACACTTATAGTACCAGAATTGTTTTTTATAAATAATACACCACATTCCACTTCGCCGTGATGCAGCTCTTGATCATCAATTATTTTTTTAATAACATCACCGGCTTTCTCTTTATTTTCGTGCACAATAGGTATAAGTGTTTTTACAGCTGCTTTGGTTATTCTATCTCCTATATCAAACATAATTATCGGTATCTTGAAATTATTACTTTTACTTCATCTTTTGAAATTTGTGGCGGATATGCAAAATCACACGGACGTTGCACTGTATATTTCACAAATAAATCTGAAAAAATAAGTGCCGGTGATATTGAAGGATCTTGCATTTTTTTACGCAACCGGTTCACCGTTACTTGCATCATTTCATTTGCAACATCATCAAGTTTAACTATATATTCACCTGTTTGTAGTTCATGTTTGCTTAAATCTGCCACTTCTAATAAAGTAGCATTATGATTTGCTCTTTGTTCTGCATCAGACAATTGCTTTGTTAATTCTTCGTTATTTTGCGTAACAATAAGCAATTGTTCTTCTAAAGCTTCTACATCTGCAGTTTCATGTACAGTACTTTTAAGCTCTTGTATTTCTACATTTTTAGTTTGTAAAGCATGTTTTAAATCTTCAATTTCAATCAATAAATTATCATTTACCGCTTGTAAATCTTCAATTTCGTTTTGCACATCATAATTTGGTACTGGAGCTTTTGCCCGAGTAATAATTTCGGTTACAATTTGCTGATCATTGTATTCGGGATACAGATCAGAAATTTCATTAAAAATTTCCCGAATTTCATCGGTAAATCTTGCACTAAATGTTTTTCTTTCGTTATGTTTCATACTTTTTTTGTTTAAAATTTCCAATTAATTTTATTTGCATATATGTGTAAATACGTTATAGGATATGTTTTTTTAAGATAATTAAACCAGCGTGCCGTGTCGCCAGCAGCAACACAATCAAAATGTATAGGATCGTAATAATTAGAAAAATTACCGCCCCAACGTAAATCATATTTTTTGGCTATTGCTGGAATACCGCTATCAATCCATTGTTGTTTTTTTGTGGATTTTTTAAGATGCACATCGCCTTTAAGAGCATTAATATCTATAGCAAATCCATATTCATGTGCAGAAAAGCCCGGAGCTGCATTTTTAGGATTTAAACCATGCAATTCTGCTTGTTTACTCATGCTTCTATATGATTGAGTAATAATAACTACCCAGCCTAATGCTTCTATTTCTTGCACAAAATTTATAAATAATTGCGATTTCTGTTGATTAAGACTTTCTAAATGCTCTTTATTTGCCATTTTTATTGATTTTACATTATATATGTTGTATTTTTGTTGTGTTGTTTTGCTATACAGTGCAGGCAAATAAAATCATTAGCGACAACGATTTTAATGATTGCAACACAAAGCCCAAAACTATTTTTTTAGTTTGGGCTTTTTTGTTAAATCAAAAGCTGTTAATATCCATTGTTTTTTTTATTGTTCCTATTTTTTTATAGGGATGCCCTATCGTTTGTTTTTTTGCCATTTTTATTGATTTCACCTTATACATTCCGTTTACAATGTAAACGCCTATAAACTAATGTGTTTACACATTGGTAAACAAATGTAAATGGTTTGTAAACGCTTAAAAAGGATTTGCAGCAAAAGAATTTGACACGAATTAGACAGTGTTAGCCAATGAAAATGAGATACTTAAATACTTTTGGGATTTGTGTGATAGTTGCGTGTAAACATTGTTTACATAGAAATTACGGCATGTTTACCAATTTGTAAATGATATTTACAGAGTGTAAATACTGTTTACAGATTGGTAAAAAAACGGTAAATAATATTTACAAAACTGTAAACAAATAAAAAACTCCCAAACAACATACATCATTTGGGAGTTCTTAGGTGTGTTTATGTGCTTATATTTCCCTTTCAGCCATTTCAATTATTTTTTCGTCCAAATCGCGTTTAAATTGGAGCACATCGCCAAGAGGTTCGCATTCGCTACCTTGTATGCCTATTTGTGAAGCACTACTCATTGCATGAGTTAGCAAAAAGTTAATGCCCCGGCTTAAAAATTTTACCTGTTCCCTATCAAATGAAAATTCGTAGGTTCTGCTACCGTGCGTAACGGT
>JAAYPM010000142.1 GCA_012519815.1 Bacteroidales bacterium | reverse complement strand
GGAACTTGCGAAAGTGATCCAGTGTCAATAACTATAGCGGTAAGTGGCTGTTCTACACCAATGCCAACTGTAAGTGCAGTAGAATATTGTGTGGGAGATGTTGCAAGTGCATTAAGTGCAACAGGTAGTAATTTATTATGGTACTCAACAGCTACAAGTGAAGATGGAACGAACGTAGCTCCTATTCCAAGCACAACTAATGCAGGAACAACATCATATTATGTTTCTCAAACTAATGGTTGCGAAAGCTCACGTGCAAAATTAGATGTGATTGTAAAAGCTCGTCCAGCTGCTCCAACTGTTACAAATGCATTGCAATCTATATGTGATGGAAAACAAGCTTCTTTTACAGCAATTGCTCAGGCAGGTGCACAAATAGCATGGAAAAATGCAAGTTCAGAAATTGTGAGTACACAATCTTTATTTTCGACTGCACTTGCAGGAGAATATACAGTAACACAAGAAATAAATGGATGTGTAAGCGCGCCTACACAAGTTGCACTCAATGTGATAGATATTCCTGCTGCACCAATTGTTGCAAGTGTAGCAACATGCGAGGGGACTTCTGCATCAATAGCTTCATCAGTAATTTCAAAATGGTACACCGCAAGCACAGATGTTACACCATTTGCAACAGCTAGTTCATATACACCAACAGTTACAGAACCAAATGTTTACACATATTATGTGTCACAAGAAATAAGTGGGTGTGAAAGTGTAAAAGTACCAGTTACGTTTACAATACATGAAGCTCCAACTCTTGCTACTCAAGATTTAACTGTAATTTTTGGCTCAGCAATAACTCATAATTTAAGTGTTACAACTGATGTTGCAAACACTGTTATATGGTACGACGCTACTTTAAATGTGTTGCAATCGTCAGGAACACAATATGTGGTACAAGAAACAAATATAGGCACATATTATTATTATGTTGAAGCTATAAACACAAACATGTGTAGTTCTGGCAAATTGCCAATACGATTACAAATTACTGATTGTGATTTAGTGAAACCTACTATAACACCTACAACAACAGAAGTATGTTATGGTGGTTCAAATCCGGCATTTACTGCGTCGGGGACAACAGAAATGGTATATTGGTATGCTGATGCAAATTTAACAGAGCTTGTTGGACAAGGTACTACGTTTATGCCTTCAGTTTCTGCCGTTGGTTCTTATACGTATTATGCTGTTCAGAAAAATCATTGTACAAGTCCAAGTGAAAGTGTGAACTTACGTATTAATGCATTGCCAAATCCTCAAATATTTGCTCCTACAAGTGTGTATCAAAATGCAGCTCCAGTAACCTTATCGCTTTCTCCTACAGGAGGTAGTTTGTTAGGTAGCAATTTGTCAGGGAACTCATTTGACCCGTCATTGGTTACTCCTGGATATTACACATTCTCATATACATATACAGATGTGAATTCATGTTCAAGTACTACTACACATCAAATTCAAGTATTGGCGGTTACTTTCTCTGACAGAACACAATTAGGAGATACTATTGCACGTGCTGAATCTATTTATAACACCTATGTTTCAAGTGCAGAATTTACTGATAATGAAAAACAAAAATTACAATCAGCAATTGATGTAGCACAGTATTATTATGATAATTATCAAAATTATTCTAATAGTGCATTATTTACACAAACAGAGATATTGAGTAATGCGATTCAGGATTTCCTTGACTCACGTGTGTCTGTAATTGACATTTCAGCATTAATTGCAAAACGCGACGAGGCTGTTAATACATATCAAAATAATGAATATAAACAAGGAAATAACGTAGGACAAATTCCTTCTGAAGCATTTGCTGAACTTCAAAATGCTATTGATAATGCAAATTCATATATTGCAATACCACCAGCAACTTATGAAGAAGTACTTATGCAAGTAAATGTATTGGAAGCTGCTATACAAGCATTTTTAGACAGCGAAGTTACACAACCTAATGTTGATGCAATATCGGTACAAGATAATGTTGTACATTTAATTGCTGGCGAACAATTTACTCCTACAGTTGTGTTCTCTCCAATAGGTTCATATGGTGATATTACATGGTCAAGTTCAAACGCAGAAGTTGCTTCTGTTATAGCAATTTCTGGAACTGTAACTGCATCTGATATTAGTGGAACTACTCAAATAACAGGAACATTACTTTCAAATCCATCAATTACACTTCAGTATATTGTACAAGTAAGTGGCATACCTGAAATTGTAAATGCAAATTTAATAGGTATTGCAAATAAAATAGAACTTGAGTTTTCTGAAGTAATGAAAACACCATTGGAGTCTATTTATACTGATTTAATTGTTGCTGGTATAAATCCAATGTTATACACAATTGTAAGTGTGAAACTTGATCCACAAAACAACAAAAAGATTATTGTAACCTTAGGAAACGTAATTAATGATCCAAGTGAAATTTTAATTTCATACACAGGAACATCAATACAATCATATGCAGGAGCACCAGCATCTAATTTTGATATTAGATTACAAGGTACAGCTGTAGATGTTGTTGAAGCAAATGTATTAGTGTATCCAACAATTTCTTCTGATTACATATACGTTGAAGGTGTAGAGGATGCTGAAGCTATATATGTTGTTTCAACATCTGGACAAAAAGTTCTTGATGTACCCGTTGTTGGAAATAAAGTTATGATTGATGTTCAAGCATTAGCTCAAGGAACATATACAATACGTATTATCCAAAAAACAAATAGTGTTCAAGCTCAGTTTATTAAAAAATAATTTTTAATAATTAAATAACATAATAAAAAAGGCAACTTAATGTAAAAGTTGCCTTTTTTATTTCCATGCTTTTATAAGGAGTGAAAAATAGTTTATAACTTATTTCGTTTTTTTATGCGAGTTTACTATACAATCATATTTTTGTAAAAAAAGTAAATTATATGAATGGTATTTTTGAAGGATTAAATGAAGCTCAAAAACAAGCTGTTGAACATATTCAAGGAGCAAGTCTTGTTATAGCTGGCGCTGGTTCTGGCAAAACAAGAGTGCTTACATGTAGAATTGCAAATCTTTTAGCACATAACGTTCCTTCACATTCCATTCTTGCACTTACATTTACCAATAAAGCAGCTCAAGAAATGAAAGAACGAATTGCTCATATGGTTGGCAACGATGTTTCCAAGCATTTGTGGATGGGCACATTTCATTCTATTTTCGCGAAAATTTTACGCTTCGAATCTGCTGCAATTGGCTTCACATCAAATTATACAATTTACGACACACAAGATTCAAGAAATCTTATAAGTAAAATTATTGCAGATTTAAAATTAGATAAAGAAGCGTATAAGCCCGCTGCTATTTTGGCAACTATATCAAATGCAAAAAACAATTTAATAACAGCTCCTGTATATGCACAAAACATTGACTTGATAAAACGTGATAGTTTTAATAAAGTACCCGAAATTCATAGAATCTACTCACTTTATAATGTACGCTGCAAACAAGCTGACGCTATGGATTTTGATGATTTGTTGATGTACACAAATATTTTATTTCGCGACCACCCCGCAATTTTAGAAAAATATCAAAAAAAATTTCAATATATTTTAGTTGATGAGTATCAAGACACTAATTTCTCTCAATATGTAATTGTTAAAAAGTTAGCATTGCCACAAAATAATGTATGCGTTGTTGGTGATGACGCTCAAAGTATTTATTCTTTTCGTGGAGCAAAAATTGAAAATATTCTCAAATTTGGTAAAGATTATCCTCATTACCGCCTTTTTAAACTCGAACAAAACTATCGATCAACACAAACAATTGTAAATGCAGCAAATAGCATTATAAAGAAAAACAAAAATCAAATACCTAAAAATACATTTTCGGGACAAGATATTGGAAGCTCTTTAACTCTTATTGAATATGTTACCGATTTTGAAGAAGGGATTGGCGTTGCAAAAGAAATACAACTTCTTGTTGATACTAATAACTGTCGATATCAGGATATTGCTATTTTATATCGAACAAATGCACAATCGCGTATTCTCGAAGAAGCTCTGAATAAATTGCGAATACCATGTAAAATTTTTGGTGGAACGGCTTTTTTTCAACGTAAAGAAATTAAAGATATTTTATCTTATGTGCGTGTGTGTGTAAATCCAAAAGATGAAGAGGCAATAACGAGAATTATCAACTATCCTATGCGGGGTATTGGTCAAACAACTGTTGATAAAATTAGGTTTCTTGCTCTTAAAGCTAATTGTACGGTGTGGGAAGTAATTCTAAATATTGAGCACGCACACGAACTGTTAAACAAAGGAACAATTAATAAAATTCAAAATTTCCGAACAATGATTCTTGAGTTTCAGAATGATTTGCCTCATACTGATGCGTATAGTTTAATGAATAGAATTATAGAAAAAACAGGAATTTATCAGGAATTAAAAGCAGACTCTTCTCTTGAAGGGAAAGGGAGATTTGATAACATGCAAGAGTTATTAAATGGAGTGAAAGATTTTGTTGAACAAGAAGAAGAAAATATTGCTTTAACTGATTATCTTGAAAAAATAGCTTTACTTACTGATATAGATATTGAAAATGATGCACATAATAAAGTTACACTTATGACAGTGCATTCTGCAAAAGGTCTTGAATTTGAACATTGTTTTTTAGTTGGACTCGAAGAAAATTTATTTCCCTCGCAAATGTCAATGAATAGCGAAAAAAGTATTGAAGAAGAACGCAGATTGTTTTATGTTGCCTTAACACGTGCTAAAAAATCTGCATATTTAACATTTGCTCTTTCTCGACGAAAATGGGGAAATCACACTTCGTCTGTAATGAGTAGATTTGTTAAGGATATAGACAGTTCATACATTCAGCAAAAACAAGGAAATTCCTTAGATTCTTTTTCTCGTGCAAAATCTCAATTTTCAAATTTTTCGCGAAAAAAAATGGCAGATTCTCAAAATCAAGCTACAATAGGTTTGCGTAATTTTAAAAAAACGACACAAAAAAAACCAATTATTCTTAATTTTGAAGCTGACAATCCCCAAGACATTCGTGAAAAAACATGGGTTTTACATGCAAAATTTGGTAAAGGTTTTGTGCAAACTATTACTGGAGAGTTTCCCGAAAGCACGGCTGTTATTGATTTTGAGAATGAAGGACAAAAACGTTTACTTCTTAAATTTGCAAAATTAAAACAGATTGAACTGTAAATTGCACAATGATATTTTGTAAAACATTTTTAAAATAGCTGTGTATATAGCCTAAATTTCCTATTTTTGTAACAAATTAATAATGATACACATGGAGTATAATACAACACTCGAAAAATTAATACTTCCTGAATACGGAAGAAATGTGCAAATGATGGCACAGCATCTTTTCACAATCGAAGATAGAACTGCAAGAACTGAAGCTGCTCACGAGCTTGTTTCAATTATGATAAACATGAATCTGGCAGTTAAAGAAACAAAAGATTACAAACAAAAAATATGGGATTTTTTAGCACAAATATGTAATTACTCTTTAGATATTGATTTCCCATATCCTATTACAAATCCAAAGGAATTGCCTGAGGTTGACAAAATTCCATATAATAACGGAAAAATAAAATATAGACACTACGGCTTAATGATTGAACGTCTTATAAAAGCTGCAAGTGAACATGAGGAGGGAGCTGATAAAGATGCTTTGATAAGAATGATAGCAAATCATATGAAAAAAACATATGTTTCTTGGAATCAAAAACCGGTAAATGATTCAATTATTATTAATGATTTATATCAAATGTCTCATGGGAAATTGAATCTTGACCAAGAAACAAAACTTATGCATGTAAGCTACTCTGCTCCGCAACCAAAAAAAAATCAATCTAAAAAAAAACAGCAAAAAAGGAAGAAAAAATAAAATATGTCTATTTTTAAAATAACTGGTGGACAAAAATTATGTGGGAACATTACTCCACAAGGAGCAAAAAATGAAGCTTTGCAGGTTATTTCTGCGGTATTGTTAACATCAGAAAAAGTACTGATTAAAAACATTCCTCATATTCGTGATGTTATAAAATTAATTGAACTTCTACAAAGTCTTGGGGTTCAAGTTACAAAACAAAACGACACTGATTATTGGTTTCATGCACATTCTATAAATTTAGATTATTTTTATACAGAAAAATTTCATGAAAAATCTACGAGTTTGCGAGGCTCTATAATGATAGTTGGTCCTCTTTTGGCTCGATTTGGAAAAGGATTTATTCCCAGTCCGGGAGGCGATAAAATTGGACGGAGACGTTTAGATACTCATTTTATAGGATTTCAAAAATTAGGTGCAGATTTTCATTACGATGCAAAATTATTATCATACACTGTTGAAGCAAAATCGCTACACGGAACCTATATGCTACTTGATGAAGCTTCGGTAACAGGAACGGCTAATATCATTATGGCGGCAGTATTGGCAAAGGGAACGACTACTATTTATAATGCAGCGTGTGAACCTTATATTCAGCAATTGTGTAAAATGCTAAACTCCATGGGGGCACGTATTCGTGGAATTGCATCTAACTTGCTTACTATTGAGGGAGTTACAGAATTAGGAGGGTGTGAACACACTATTCTTCCAGATATGATAGAGGTTGGTAGCTTTATCGGTCTTGCTGCAATGACAGGTTCTGAAATAACTATTAAAAATGTTTCTTACGAAAATTTAGGTATAATTCCTGACGCATTTTCTCGTCTTGGAATTCAGTTTGAACGGAAAAATGATGATATTTACATACCATCACAAGATACCTACAAAATACCTACTTTTATAGACGGTTCGATTATGACTATTGCAGACGCTCCCTGGCCAGGCATAACGCCCGACTTGTTGAGCGTGCTTTTAGTTGTTGCAACACAGGCAGTTGGCAGCGTACTTATTCATCAAAAAATGTTTGAAAGCCGTTTGTTTTTTGTTGATAAACTTATTGATATGGGCTGCCAAATTATTTTATGCGACCCTCATAGAGCTACCGTTATTGGATTAGGAAATCAACAAAAACTTCGTGCTACAACTATGACTTCTCCTGACATTCGTGCTGGTGTGGCTTTGTTAATTGCTGCAATGTCTGCCGATGGAGTGAGTGTTATTCATAATATTGACCAAATCGACAGAGGATATCAAAATATTGATGTGCGTTTGAATGCAATTGGTGCGAAAATCATTCGAGAATCAATATAAAAAATTTATTTTCTTCGAAAATTAATACGCATTACTCCCCTATTTTGTGTGTTCCATTTTAAATAAATGGTTTATTCTGTTATTTCACATCTAAAATGGTAATAGTTTTTCCTTTTGCATGAATAAGACCTTCGTTGTGCAATTCGCGAATTACTCTTGTAAGTGAAGGACGAGCAACTCCAAAAATCTCAGAAAGTTCTTGTTGTGTATGCTGAAGCGTAATAGTTGAGCTTTTTTGTATGTCTTTTAGTTCTAATATATGTTTTAAAAATTTTGTTCGGAGATTTTCAAAACACATTAATTTTAACTTTTTTGTTAAAAATTGAACTCGATTCGAAAGAATTTTAAGAAAATTTTCCATTATTCGTTCATCTTTGGCAATAATTTGAAGCATTGATTCACGCGGAAGAATTAAAACTTTACAATCTTCATCGGCAACTATTGTTACAAAAACTTTATTTTCGGACGCAAATAGTGCTGCCGGAACTAATGTTGCAGGAGCATGTAATTGCTCCATTATAAGAATTTGTCCTTCAACTCCCATTATTTGTGTCGAAACTTTTCCGTGCAAAAGAAATAGCAAAGATGTATAATCATCATGTTCATGCATTAAAATATCTCCTCGCGAAAAACTTCGTACCTGATGGTGTACTGTTTTAATTATTTCACCTATTTCAGATTTTGAAACACCTAAAAATAAATTTTCTGCACATAACACATCAGTAAATTGTAAAAAACAAAAACTACATTGCGAATTACAAGGTTCTATTAAAGAATATGATTGAAAATTCATTAGTAATAATTATTGAAAAACACACAAATGTAACATATGTTACAAAAATACATTTTTTATCATTATAAGTTTGGGGAATTACGAAAATAATGAAAATGATACGAGAAATAGTAAAGATTGATGAAGATATATGTAATGGATGCGGAGATTGTATTCCTAATTGCCACGAAGGTGCATTACAAATAATAGATGGTAAGGCTCGTTTAATCAATGATTTATTATGTGACGGATTAGGAGCATGTATTGGATATTGTCCTATGGGAGCAATTTCTATTGAAAAACGTGAAACAGAGCCATATAACGAAACAAAGGTAATGGAAATAATGGTGGAAAAAGGCAAAAATACGGTAATTGCACATTTACAACATTTAAAAGACCATGACGAAATTGCGTTTATGCAAGAAGGTATTCAATATCTGAAAAAACATGCTAAAAATCTTTTATTTGATGCGTATGAAGTCATTCAATCAATACATAACTATAAAAAAAACACACCCGCAACTAATCTTGTAAAAAATAATTGTGTAAACAATGAATCTATACAGTTTGCAGCTGAAAAAATGTCTGTAAATATACCTCACATAAATCAAACAAGCGGACAATCACAATTGCGTCACTGGCCTATTCAGTTACATTTAATAAATCCGCAAGCACAGCATTTTCAAAATGCAGATATACTCATTGCTGCCGATTGTGTGGCATTTTCTTTAGGAAATTTTCATGATACCTATTTAAAAGGTAAAAGCTTAGCAATTGCCTGTCCAAAACTCGATAGCAATATAGATGTATATATACATAAGCTCACAGAAATAATAGATTATGCAAACATACACACCCTTACAGCAATGATTATGGAGGTTCCGTGTTGTAAAGGATTACTGCAAATAGTTCGAAAAGCAGTAGCACAAGCACAAAAAAAAATTCCTATACATTTAATTGTAATTGGAATTAAAGGAAATATAATTGATGAAAAATGGATTGAAACAAGTAGTTCTTAATAATTTTATGTAAATTTATCCCTCATTAAAAAAATAAAATATGAAAGCAATTATTGAAGAAGGCTGTATAGCATGTGGACTTTGTGAAGAAATATGTCCAGACGTGTTTGAAATGATAGATTTAGCAGAGGTTAAACCAGATGCTGATGTAGATAGTAATATAGATGATGTACAACGTGCCGTGGACGAATGTCCGGTAGGAGTTATTAAGATTATTTCATAAAAAAAGTAAAGCTATGAGTATGTTTTGTTTCCAATGTCAAGAAACTGTACGTAATGTTGCATGTACAGTAAGAGGTGTATGCGGTAAAACCGAAGATGTTTCAAATCTGCAAGATTTATTAATTTTTGTATCAAAAGGTGTTTCGTATTTTGCACATATTGCACACCAGCAAAACATACCGTGTGATTTTGCTGATACCTTTATGTTTGAAGCATTATTTATGACAATAACAAATGCGAATTTTAACGACTCAATAATTATTGAAAAAATTAAAGAAGGTCAAAAAGTACGCGAACAAATCAAAAATATATTAGAAACACATACTGTCAACATACCAGAAAGCCTTCCAAAAGAAGCAACACTCACATCAACAACAGACGAGCAAATAATTGCTAATAGTTTATTAGCAAGCATTTTGAACGAGCAAAATGAAGATGTTCGTTCGCTTAAATCACTTATTTTATTTGGAGTAAAAGGCATGGCAGCATACGTTGAACATGCACATAATTTAGGAAAAAGAAAGAAATCTTCCTTTGCATTTATGCATAAAGCTTTATCGGAAACAACGCGTACCGACATTACTGTTGATGAATTAGTTGCATTAACACACGAATGTGGTTTATATGGTGTTGAAGTAATGGAATTACTTGATAATGCTAACACTTCTGCCTATGGAAATCCTGTTGCTACAAAAGTAAATATAGGTGTAAAAAATAATCCTGCCATACTTATAAGTGGTCATGATTTAAAAGACATGGAGGAGCTTTTAATACAAACAGAAGGCACTGGAGTTGACGTATATACACACAGCGAAATGCTGCCTGCTCATTATTATCCTGCATTTAAAAAATATTCACATTTTGTAGGGAATTACGGCAACGCATGGTGGAAACAAAAAGAAGAATTTGAATCGTTTAACGGTCCTATTTTATTCACCACAAATTGTTTAGTTCCACCTAACGAAACATATAAAAATCGTGTGTACACAACTGGAGCTTCTGGATTTAAAGGTTGCATTCATATTCCTGATAGAGTTGAAGGAAAAGCAAAAGATTTTTCGCAAATCATTGCTCATGCAAAAACACTTCCTGCACCAACAGAAATTGAATCTGGAGAAATAATTGGCGGATATGCACATAATCAAGTAATGCAACTTGCCGATCCAATTGTTGATGCCGTAAAAAGCGGTGCAATTCGTAAGTTTGTAGTAATGGCAGGATGTGATGGACGTATGAAATCACGCGAATATTATACCGAATTTGCAAAAAAACTGCCACAAGATGTTGTTATTTTAACAGCAGGTTGCGCAAAATATCGTTACAATAAATTAGAATTAGGTTCTATTAACGGCATTCCTCGCGTACTTGACGCTGGACAATGCAACGACTCATATTCGTTGGCGGTAATTGCTCTTAAATTAAAAGAAATATTTAATTTACATGACGTTAATGAATTACCACTTGTTTATAATATTGCATGGTATGAACAAAAAGCAATTATTGTTTTTTTAGCATTATTATCACTTGGCATTAAAAACATTCATATAGGACCAACATTGCCAGCATTTTTATCTCCAAACATAACAAAAATACTTGTAGAAAAATTTGGCATAGCAAGCATTGATACTGTTGATGAAGATATGAAAAATTTAATAGAAAATAATTAGCATTATTTAAATACTATATCTTAAAATTATAATTATGAATTTCTCAATTGATAAAAAAAATATAGGTTTTGAACATGCAAAACCATTTTCGTTACAAGAATCTGTGCAATATGCAGACGGTTCAATCGTAAGCAAAATTGTGAGTAAAAAAGATACTGGTAATGTTACTTTGTTTGCGTTTGATGATGGACAATTTTTAAGTGAGCACACCGCTCCTTTTGACGCACTTGTTCAAATCGTTGAAGGCGAGGCGTATATAACAATAGATTCTCAGGAATATAATGTAAATAAAGGAGAAATGATTGTGATGCCAGCAAATATTCCTCATGCAGTGTATGCCAAAAAACGCATGAAAATGATGTTAATAATGATAAAATCATAAAAAAAACTCTGTTTTCTATTTTAAACATCTGTAGCCGAACAAAAAATAGTATATTTGTCAGATTTTAAATGAAAATACTAACTTTTAAATTGTTCATGTATTATGAAATACGGATTTTTTGATGACGATAACAGGGAATATGTAATTACAAATCCTCGAACTCCATATCCTTGGATTAATTATCTTGGCAATGAAGATTTTTTCTCGCTTACCTCAAACACAGGTGGCGGATATACGTTCTATAAAGATGCAAAATTCAGACGTTTAACACGATACAGATATAACAATGTTCCTATTGATGATGGAGGGAAATATTTTTATATTAAAGATGAAAACACGGTATGGTCGCCGGGTTGGAAACCTGTAAAAACCGAGCTTGACTCTTATGAGTGTCGGCACGGTATGAGTTATACAAAATTTAATGCATCTAAAAATAATGTTGAGGCATCTATTTTACAATTTATACCTCTTGGTTTTTGGGGCGAATTATTACAAGTTTCATTAAAAAACACAGGAAAAACTCCTAAAAAACTCAAATTCTTTTCGTTTATTGAATGGTGTTTGTGGAATGCCGAAGATGATATGACTAACTTTCAACGTAATTTTTCAACGGGCGAAGTAGAAATTGATGATTCGGTACTATATCATAAAACAGAGTTTAAAGAACGCCGAAATCACTACGCATTTTATTCGGTAAACACACCAATACACGGATACGACACTGATAGAGAAACATTTTTAGGCTTATATAACGGGTTTGATAGACCTGATGCTGTTTTTGAAGGAAATCCTCGTAATTCCGAAGCTCACGGTTGGTCTCCAATCGCTTCTCATTATATTGAAGTTGATTTACAACCGGGTGAATCAAAAGATTTTATTTTTATGCTTGGTTATGTTGAAGTTAGCCCCGAAGATAAATGGGAAAAAAAGCAAATTATCAACAAAAAACCTGCAAAAGAAATGATTGCAAAATTTGATACGGTTGAAAAAGTACAAATTGCATTTAATGAATTACGGGCATTTTGGGATAATCTTCTCGGAAAAATAACAATTTCAACACACGACGAACGTCTTGACAGAATGGTAAACATTTGGAACCAATATCAATGTATGGTTACATTTAATATGTCGCGTTCTGCATCGTTTTTTGAATCGGGTATTGGACGTGGTATGGGATTCCGCGATAGCAATCAGGATTTAATAGGATTTGTTCATCAAATACCAGATAGAGCACGAGAGCGAATTTTTGATATTGCATCTACACAATTTGAAGATGGCTCTTGTTATCATCAATATCAACCACTTACGAAAAAAGGTAACGCTGCAATTGGGGGCGATTTTAATGACGACCCTTTATGGTTGATTTTATCTACAACTGAATATATTAAAGAAACAGGGGATTTTTCTTTGTTAGACGAAATGGTTCCTTTTGATAATGATGAATCAAAAGCAAAATCACATTTCGATCACCTTAAAGCTTCTTTTTATCATGTAGTAAACAATTTAGGTCCGCATAATTTACCACTCATTGGACGTGCAGACTGGAACGATTGTTTAAATTTGAATTGCTTTTCAAACGATCCAAACGAATCATTCCAAACGACAGGAAATAAAAAAGGAAGAACAGCCGAATCTCTTATGATTGCTGGTTTATTTGTAGTGTATGGAAAAGAATTCATTACACTTTGTAAACGAATCGGAAAAAATGATGAAGCTGAAGCTGCTCAAATTCATGTTGATAATATGATTGAAGCTGTTAAAAAACATGGTTGGGACGGCGAATGGTTCTTGCGAGCATATGATTATTTTGGAAGAAAAGTTGGTTCAAATGAAAATGAAGAAGGAAAAATCTTTATTGAATCACAAGGCTGGTGCTCAATGGCAGAAATAGGATTAGAAGAAGGCATGGTTCAAAAATCACTTGATTCGGTAAAAGAACGCCTTGATTGTGAATACGGAATTGTACTCAACAATCCAGCATTTACAAAATATTATATAGAATACGGTGAAATTTCAACTTATCCAGCTGGATATAAAGAAAATGCAGGTGTTTTTTGCCATAATAATCCATGGATTATGATTGCAGAAACAAAACTTGGACGTGGTGATAGAGCATATGAGTATTTTACGAAAATAGCACCAAGTTTCTTAGAGGAAATATCTGATTTACATAAAGTTGAACCATATGTATATTGTCAAATGATAGCAGGAAAAGATGCTTACAAACCGGGAGAAGCTAAAAATTCATGGCTTTCGGGTACAGCAGCATGGAATTTTTATACTATTACACAATATATTTTGGGTGTAAAACCCGATTATGACGGTATATCTATAGACCCCTGTATTCCAAAAGATTGGAATGGTTTTTCTATGAGCCGTCAATTCCGTGGTGCAACGTATGCCATTACAGTTACAAATCCTAATCATGTAAGTAAAGGAGTAAAACAAGTAATTGTGAATGGCTCACCTATTCAGGGTACTATTATTCCAATTTTAGAAGCAGGAAAAACTCATACTGTAGATGTAATTATGGGATAAATTCTATTTTATTTTATAAAAAAAAGCTTTGTGTTGTTATACAAAGCTTTTTTTTAAATAAAATTGATGTAATATATATGTAATAAAGCAAATACATACTTTATTTTCTCTTTATGTAAAAAAACAAATAGAGTTAATAACTATTTAATAAAATTAAGATTAGAATAATTTTAAAACGTCTTAGCTATTGTACTTTTGCTAAAAATTTGACTTTGTGAAGCAACAAATTACACCATACGCAATTCTTTCTCAAGCAGACACAATTGCTGAATTGCACCCGCTTAACATAATACCAGCTGAAACAAACGAATCAAATATACATATACCGTATAATACATCGCAAAATACATTACAACAACATACTGTAATTGAATCTTCTAATATCGCATTAGACACACTGCAAGAGCAGAAAAACGTCATAGAAACATATAATGACTCGATTTCATTCGTTGATATTCAAACTTCTATTTCTTTAACCGATTCAATTACAACTTTTTCGACACCAACTGCACCAAAAGTACAATCAGAATCTGTGCAACCTTCAGATAAAACAATTATTATCCGTTATAACACGCTGAATGACACCTCAAACAATTGGATATTTTGGATTTTATTATGTTCATTTGCTATAATTAGTTGGTTACGAATTATATATAAAAAGCAATTTTCGTTCATGTTCCGCTCGGCAATTAGTTACAATTTTGCACTAAAATCTCTTCGTCAAAACAAAGAATTTTCCGATAGTTTTTCATCAATGTTAACATTTGTTTTTTCTTTGCATACAGCCTTATTTGCTTTTCAAGCATTTACCTATACACATTCCATTCAATTTATAGGCTGGGAAGCAACATTATACACAACTGGGCTATTCGTAGCAGTTTTATGCATCTATGGCATAAAAGATATTTTCATAAAATTTATTGGATTTATATTTCTAAAACATGATGTTGCATATGAATACATGCAAAATGTTCATTTATATAATAGAATTACAGGCGTTTTATTATTTCCAATTATAATTTCTCTTGCATTTATCGCGTCTTCAGAAACAGCTCATAATGCACTGATAATTACTGGAATATCACTCTTTGCAGGAATGTATATGTTGAGAATATTTCGAGGTTTCCAAATAAGTAAAAGCGAAAATGTTTCAATTTTATATATGTTTTTGTATTTTTGCACTCTCGAAGTATTACCATTAGCATTAGTAATTAAATTGGGAATAGTATTAAATGCATTATTTTATTAGTTAGGCACTAAACAAAAAGTATGAAAATTAAAAGAATCTTGGTGTCGCAACCAAAACCGACTACTGAAAAATCACCCTATTTTGAACTTGCAAAAAAGAATAATATTCATATAGATTTTAGACCTTTTATTCATGTAGAAGAAGTTTCTGAGAGGGATTTTCGTAATCAAAAAATTAACATTCTTGAACACACAGCGGTTGTGTTTACAAGCAGAACAGCAATAGATAATTTTTTTAGAATTTGTAAAGAAGTTCGTGTTACAGTACCCGACACAATGAAATATTTCTGTATATCAGAAGCAACTGCATTTTATATTCAAAAATATATTGTATATAGAAAACGAAAAATTTTTAGTGCAAATGGCACATTTTCAGATGTTATTGAAATAGCAAAACGTTTTCCAAACGAAAAATTTTTAGTTCCATTATCAGATATTCACAAACAAGAGATTCCTGATAAATTAGATGCTGCAAAACTTTCTTATACTAAAGCAATTTTATATAGAACAGTAAGTAGCGATTTGTCTGATATTAAAAATATAGATTATGATGCTCTTATATTTTTTAGCCCTTCAGGTATTGCTTCGTTAAAACAGAATTTTCCAGATTTTAAACAAAATAACATATACATTGGTGCATTTGGCAAAACAACTGCAAAAGCTGTTGAAAATGCAGGGTTTCGATTAGATATAGCCGCTCCAAATCCAAAAGCACCTTCTATGACAATGGCACTCGAGCAATTTATTAAATCTGTTAATAAGAAATAATGAAACATTATGGCTTTCCCAAAGCCTATAAATTGCGTTCAAAAAAAGAAATTGAAACGCTATTTGCTCAGGGAAATACCTATTTTGCACCTCCTCTTAAAATAGTTTGGCAGATACATCATGAATGTAATGAAACATCTCCTATAAAAATAGCAATAAGCGTTTCAAAAAAACGATTTAAACATGCAGTTACGCGAAATCTTATAAAACGAAGAATACGCGAATCGGCACGAATGTGTTTTCCTGATATGGAACATCGTTTACGTATGCAAAATAGTTCTTTCACATGCATTATTATTTATATTGATAAACATGTTCTATCATATAAAACTATTGCAACAAGCATTTCTCAGGCGTTTTATCAAATAATTCCCACTCGTGAAACTATGTAATTACATACTTATTATTCCTATTCGATTATATCAACGAATACTATCACCATTTTTTCCAAATTCGTGTAGGTTCAATCCTACTTGTTCCGAATATGGCATACAAGCTATACAAAAATATGGTATTTTTAAAGGCAGTTATTTGTTAGTTAAACGTTTGTTGCGTTGCAATCCATGGGGAGGACACGGACACGACCCTGTACCGTAAAGTAGAACTTATGCAGTCGTTCATTTTTAACAATTTAGTAGCATGACAAAAAAAAATATACGATTTATAATAGGAGGATTTGCAGTGTTTGTATCTGCATTTATTCTCTTTGTGAATTTTGATGACGATAAAAATTTTGCTACGGCAAAAAGTCTCGATATTTTTTATTCTCTTTTTACCGAGGTTACCAAAAATTATATTGAAGATATAGACCCCGAAGAATTGTTAGAAATAGGCATTTCGGGTATGTTATCTTCACTTGACCCGTACACTACGTTTATTCCGCAAGCTGATGTTGAGCGATATAAAGTTACAACTCGTGGTGAATATGGCGGCGTGGGTGCTGTTATAGGCTCTTTAGATTCTCTTATGATTGTTACTACGGTATTAAAAAACTCTCCTGCTCATAAAGCAGGTTTACTGCCAGGTGATAAAATTATAAGTATAGATGGTCGGTCGGTGGTGGGAAAAAGTTATGAGGATATTCATGAGTTATTACAGGGACAGCCGGGAACTACTCTAAATATGGGAGTTGCTCGTGCTAAAAACAAAAAACCTATTACATTTTCTATTCAACGAGAAAAAATTACTATTCAAAGTATTCCCTACTTTGGAATGATTGATTCTACAATTGGCTATATTAAATTACGCAGTTTCACACAAAATTGTGCACAAGATGTAAAAAACGCACTACGTTCATTACAAAAACAAGGTGCAAAGTCATATGTGCTTGATTTACGTGACAATCCGGGAGGATTACTTTTTGAAGCTATTCAAGTAACAAATATTTTTATTCCTAAAAACCAACGAATTGTATATACACGCGGACGAAATTCGCTTGCTTCTCAAGATTTTCTTACGCAAGAAAATCCGCTTGATACAACTGCTAATATTGCGGTGCTTATTAATGAAAAATCTGCCTCTGCAGCCGAAATTGTTTCAGGAGCATTGCAAGATTTAGACCGAGCGGTTATTATTGGCTCGCAAACATTTGGCAAAGGATTGGTACAAACTCAAAAAGAATTAACACATGATGCCATGCTCAAAGTAACTGTTTCAAAATATTATATTCCAAGTGGCAGATGTATTCAAAAAATTGATTATTCAAAACATAATCGCGATTCTACTGTTTTAGATTCAACAGCAAACATATTTTATACAAAAAACAAGCGTCCCGTAAAAGAAAAAGGTGGCATAATTCCAGATATAATTGTTGAAAGTGATACTATATCAGCATTTCAAAAAGAACTGAAAAATAAATATCTATTTACAAATTTTATAGCACATACATTTTCGTATGATGACACAATGCGATTTTCCGCAGAAACATTTCAATTTTTAGACACTCTCTACAATTCATTTGTGAATTTTTGTGATGCAAACAATTTTGTATATAACTCAGAAACAATGCATTTACTTAATAAACTACAAGAATCTTCACAAAAAGAACATTTTAAAATAAAATCAGAAATTTTAGAATTACAAGCAAACATAGTTTCTCAACAAGCACATTTATTCAAAGATGAAAAACAAGCAATTTCACGTATGTTAAGTTTAGAAATTATGCAATTTCTATTCTTTGAAGAAGGCACTACCGCCTACTTTTTACCTCATGATTCATCTATTATTACCGCAAAACAATATCTCCATTCACCGCAATTATACTATGATATTTTGCATGGAATTTCGGGTGTTCATAAAAAATAATTCTTATAGGGTTTTCTAATGTGTTTTATTTTGATATAAGCGGGTGTTGTATTATTTTTACCGCTCGTGAATAAATTATGATAACAAATATTTCTCTATGAAAGTTTTAAAATTCGGCGGAGCCTCGGTAAAAAATGCTGAAAACATTTTAAAAACCATACAAATTGTTCGTAAAAGTCTTGAAAAAACTCAAGTAGTTGTAGTCGTTTCTGCATTTGAGGGAATTACGAATAAATTAGTTGAAGCAGCAAATCAAGCAAAAGCAGGCAATACTGTATATGCTGAAATAATAAAAGAAATTACTACCACACACAACAATACTATTGATATTCTTTTGCAAGGAGAAAGAAAAGAAAAAAACAAACTATATGTTGAAAATCTTTTGCAAAATCTGTCTAATCTTTTACATGGTATTTCTCTTATAAAAGAACTTTCAGCGCGTTCACTTGACATCATTTCGAGTTATGGTGAGCGTTTATCTGCACATATTATTGCTGACGCAATGTGTGAACAAGGCATTTCGGCTTCGTATCTTGATGCACGCACTGTTATAAAAACAGATAAAACATTTGGTTCGGCAAAAGTTAATTTTGAAAAAACTGATGCAAACATTCGTGCATGTTATAAAAACGCATCTTCAACGTTTATAGCAACAGGGTTTATAGCAAGCACAGACGATGATGAAACAATTACACTCGGAAGAGGTGGTTCTGATTATTCTGCCGCAATTTTTGCCCATGCTCTTGATGCTGAAATTATAGAAATATGGACAGATGTGGACGGTATGATGACTGCCGATCCAAGAAAAGTAAAAAAAGCATTTCCTATTACGCATGTTTCGTATGCAGAAGCTATGGAATTATCTCATTTTGGAGCAAAAGTATTGGAACCTCGAACTGTTATTCCTGCTATGGCAAAAGGTATTCCAGTTATTATCAAAAACACATTTAATCCAGTAGCTCCAGGAACATATATATCACAAAAAAATCAAAATCCCGAACATAGAGTGCAAGGCATTTCATCAATAGATGAAATTAGCTTAGTTACTGTACAAGGAAGCGGAATGATTGGAGAAGCGGGGATTTCAATGCGATTATTTAAAGCTATTGCAAAAGAACAAATCAATGTAATACTTATTACACAAGGTTCTTCAGAACATTCTATTACATTTGCAATATTACCGCAAGATGCTCAAAAAGCTGAATCATTATTACAAGAAGAATTTGAAACAGAAATAAAAACGGGACTTATTGAAGCGGTGCGAGTTCAACACAACATGTCTGTTATTGCTGCTGTTGGTGAAAATATGAAGAATATTCCAGGCGTTTCGGGACGATTTTTTAATGCACTTGGAATTAATGGTATAAATATTCATGCTATTGCTCAAGGTGCAAGCGAACTTAATATTTCCGTTGTGGTAAGCACTACAAATAAAAACAAAGCACTTAATGCCCTGCACGAAGCGTTTTTTCTTTCAAATACACAAACACTTAATGTATTTATTGTTGGAACAGGAGTAATTGGTGGTGAATTAATACAACAAATAGCGGCACAACATCAAACGCTTATAGAACAAAATAACATTGATGTTAAAGTAGTTGGGATTTCAAATATTGACGGATATCTTATTCAAGAAGATGGCATTGAGCTTTCAAATTGGGAAGCAACAGTAAAAAAATATGGCAAAAAACCCGATTTAAACGATTTTGTTGAAACAATTAAAGCATTGAATTTAAGAAACAGTGTATTTGTTGACAACACAGGAAGTTACGATGTTGCATCTAAATACGAAGAACTTCTCGAAAAAAGTGTTTCGGTGGTTACTCCTAATAAAATTGCAAATGCAAGCGATTACGAACGCTATAAAAAAATTCATGCAATTGCAGCAAATACAGGAGCTCGTTTTTTATATGAAACAAATGTTGGAGCGGGTTTACCTGTTATTAGTACATTAAAAGATTTAATTAAAAGTGGAGATGAAATTTTAAAAATCGAAGCAATTGTTTCGGGCTCTTTAAATTATATTTTTTCAAATTGTTCGGAACAAAAAGATTTTGCTTCAACGGTGAAAGAAGCACGTGAAAAAGGATACACCGAACCCGATCCAAAACTTGATTTGGCGGGACAAGATGTTGCTCGTAAAATTTTAATACTTTCTCGTGAAATTGGATGCACATTTAATTTGTCTGATGTTGCTATCGAAAACTGTTTAAGTCCACAAAGTCAAAAAACTCAATCAATTGAGGAATTATGGCAGACCTTAGAAACATATGATAATCCTATTTATAAGGAACGCATACAAAAAGCTCATTCCGAAGGAAAACGCTTGAAATATATTGCAACATATGAAAACGGAAAAGCAAAAACAGAAATTCGTGCAATTGATGCAAATCACCCTTTTTATGCTATTTCTGGAAGCGATAATATTATTTCATTTACTACAGCTCGATATAGAACACAACCTCTTATAGTAATTGGACCAGGTGCTGGTGCCGCTGTAACTGCTGCTGGGGTTTTTGCCGACATAATTCGCATTGCTAATTTTTAATTGATTGTGCATTAAAACAATATGAGTATTGATATTCGTCGTGCAGTGCGTAACGACATACAGCAGATTTTCTTAATAGAAAACAAAGCGTTTCCCTCATATCAAAAAAGTTCAAAGCGTAGTCTTTTATTAAGTATTACCAGTCCATTTCAAGAGATGTGGATTCTCGAAAAAACAAAAGATTCTCTTGCAACTCCTCTTGGTTACATAAGTTTTCATGTATATGCACGAACATTACGTGTGTTTTCTATTGCTATTTTACCCGAATATCAAAAAATAGGATATGGTAAAAAATTACTCAAACATGCTGTTAATTGTGCACTTGCAAATAATCAAGAAAAAATAACTCTCGAAGCTGACGCAACTAACGAAGCGTTAATGAAATGGTATCAAAAAAATGGATTTAAAAAAATAAAATTTTTAGAACATTATTATGCACCAAATCAACATGCATATAAATTTTCGCTGCAAATACTTGAAACTCAAGAAACAAATAGAACAATTAATGTTATTGTTGTTGATAATCCTAAAAAATGGACTCTCAGCATCGAAAATGTGCAACTTATTTCGGCTCATGAGTACACTTCAAACAAATATTATTCTTCAAATTCTAAAAAAATTAGAGTTTTTAATTTATGTAATTCATATAGATACCAAAGTCTTGGCTATTATGTATCGTTATTGGCATCGGCACGCGACCAAAGAGTTATTCCTAATGTAACCACTATTCGTGATTTTCAAGATGTTAAAATTATTCGTTCAATTACCCACGATATAGAAAAATTAATTCAAAGCTGTTTAGAAAAATTATCATTTAAACAAATTAGTTTTAATGTATATTTTGGCAACACTGTTGATGCACAATATCAAATGTTGGGAAACAAACTGTATCAAATGTTTGAAGCACCTTTGTTTCAAGTTTCATTTGTTCGTACAGATAAATGGAGCATCAAAAAAATCCACCCGTTAAGCCTTCATAAAATTCAAGAAGAAGATTTTGTGATTGTACAAAAATTTGCACAAACATATTTCAGCTCAAAACGGTTTGTAAAACAACGGTTAAAAAATTATACCTACGACTTAGCTATTTTAATTAATCCTGATGAAAAAAATCCGCCCTCATGTAAAAAATCATTGCAATTGTTTAAAAAAACTGCGGAAAACATGGGGTTTTACACCGAATTTATTACCAAACAAGATTACAATAGAATTAGTGAATTTGACGCATTATTTATTCGCGAAACAACAAATGTGAACAATCACACCTATCAGTTTTCGCGAAAAGCCTATGCCGAAGGACTTGTAGTTATTGATGATCCATGGTCAATTTTACGATGCTCAAATAAAATTTATCTTGAAGAACGCTTAACACTAAATAAAATTCATACTCCTAAAAGTGTTATTATATATAAACATGAACCTCGAAATAAATATTTAGATTTTTTTAGTTTTCCAATTGTTTTAAAACAACCCGACAGTGCTTTTTCTATAGGAGTTGTAAAGGTAAATAATGCACAAGAATATGAGACTGCATTGCATACTTTTTTTAAAATTTCGGATTTAATTATTGCTCAAGAATTTTTGCCTTCTGATTACGATTGGCGTATTGGCGTTTTAGACCAACGTCCGTTATTTGCCTGCAAATATTATATGGCAAAAGGACATTGGCAAATTTACAATTGGGAGGGAAAACAAGATGAAATTACAGGCGATTCACAAACTATTCCTATAGAAGATGTGCCTGAAGATATTCTTGACACTGCAACAAAAGCTGCTTCGCTTATGGGTGATGGACTGTATGGTGTGGATTTAAAAAAAATTGGCTCAAAAGTATATGTTATTGAGGTTAACGACAATCCAAATATTGATAAAGGTATAGAAGATACTGTTTTAAAAAATGAACTATATGTTCGTATTATTTCTTCTATACAAACACGTATTGAAATGTCGCGAAATATTGCACGTTTTATTTCAACAGAACCAAAATAATTCGTATCATTTTATTCAGAAACAGTAGCCAATAAGGTAAATATCTGTCGAGAAAATTTACACATATATGTTGTTTCATTGCACGAAACTACCCACTGTACTCCATATAGTGGATTGACTATAAAAACCTCATCGGCTTGTAAAAACGAATCAATAGTACATGCTGTTTGTTAAACATACTTCATGTCAATTTTTGAAAGATTTTGCAATAAAAAATCGCTCAACGGAAAACGAAAAGTGTTTATTTCTGGCGAGGGACAATACACTACCTTATTTTTTATATAGAACACATCACCATGCGAAGAATGAAAAACATCTGCTGATTCATTAAAATACGCAATTGCATCAGCACCCATTGTTTGTAATAACTGTTTACTTTTGTGTTGAACTACCATATGTGCCGAATACATGCTATACAACAAAGGTTTTTGCAGCAGTACCGATGGATGCAAGGCAAGACGAATACCTTTTGTATTAAAAGAAAAAGTAGCATGTTCAAGCGCTTGAATAAAAAGAGCGTATGATAACTCGGTAGAAGTATATGTTTCAAAAACCGAAGATTTACGATAAAGTATAATTTTACATACCCCGCCTTTATACACTTTATTTACATTTAAAAGTCGGGAAATTTGTTTCGATATTTCTGCATAAGTAAAATTAGATGGACACGACATCAATAATACATCTATCGTATCACGCATATTTTGTAAATGTTGCTTTAAAAATAGCGGTTGCGTATCTACAAGTCGCACTGTTTCGTATATCATTTCATTTATACCAAACACATAGTCCGCAGAAATAGAGCATTCTTGTATTTTTTTTATTTTTCCAGAATCAATATAAAACTTACTCATGTATAATTATATGCTTACAATATGGTAAAATAGATTCGTTTTTATTAATTTTAATTCCCTGTATTCCAACCCGTTTCGCAGCTATAATATCTCGTTCACTATCACCTATCATATACGATTTTGATATATCAATGTCATATTCTGCCAATGCCTGTTTAAATAATCCCGACTTAGGCTTTCTACATTCACAATCCTCAATATCAGGATGATGTGGGCACACATATATTGCAAGAATTGTAATTCCATGTTGTGCAAATAGTGAAATCATATGTTGATGTACGCGTTCAACATCATGCAAGGTATATACACCTTTTGCAACCCCACTTTGATTTGTAATTACAATACATTCAAATCCATGCTGCTGCACCAATTGCAAACCTTCTATCACATCTTTATTAATATGAAAATCTGCAATAGTATAGGTATAATACGCATTTCCATTGTTTATTACACCATCTCTATCTAAAAAAAGTATTTTTTTTGCACCTTTCATAATCATATAAAAACGTATATTTATTTTGGAATTTCAATTGTAAGTCCGTCATACGCAAGGTATGTATTTTTAGGCAATGTTTTTTGAATTTCATCAAAATCACCTAATAAATGTCTAATATGAGTAAGATACGCTCGCTTTGGTTTTACCTCTGCAATAATGTGTAATGCTTGCTCTAAATTAAAATGCGAATAATGCGGTTTTATTCGTAATGCATTAATTATAAGCACTTCAAGATTTGCAAGTTTTGCCAAACTCTGTTCAGGAATTTCTGAAGCATCGGTTATATATGCACAAGAATATATACGAAATCCTATTATTGGTAATTTCCAATGATATACACGTATAGGTTCAATGCGAATAGATTCAAAATAAAAAGGAGATTCAGAAATTTCGTGTAAATTCATAAGCGGCACTCCCGGATATGGGTCATCTTTAAACACATACGAAAACTCCTGATGTAACGCTTGTATTACACGACGTTCGGCAAAAATATCCATAGCTTTTTGTCGCATAAAATTAAACGGACGAATATCATCAAGCCCCGCAACATGATCTTTATGTTCATGGGTAAGTAATATTGCATCAAGATGCGTAACAGCATGTGTAAGCATGTGTTGTCTAAAATCGGGTCCAGCATCTATCACAATGTTTTTTTTATTATACGAAAGTAATAGTGAGGTTCGCAAACGAGTGTTTTTAGAATTTTTCGAGGTGCAAATAGCACAGGAACAACCAATAACAGGAACACCTTGCGAGGTTCCTGTTCCTAAAAAGGTAATATGCAATACATCATTTTCCATAAAAACTGTTTCTCTGGTAAAAATATACAATGAAAAAAGATTTATATTACTTTTCCATAGCAAAAAAGAATAATATTTTTTATTTTTTCGAACAACAATAGATTTATATCTATTTTTACAAAAAATTTGATGCAAAATATCATAACAGGTAAAGATTATACCATACAACTATGAGAAATTTACGAATTGTATTTAATGTTGAAGAAGAAATTTTAGTTGATTCATCGTTTCATATTAAAAAAGAAATGTTGAATTCAATAGCTATGATTCTTTCAAATCTTAGAAATAGCGATAAACATGTTATACTTGTTACCGCAGGTGCAATAGCTTCGGGAATAGAAAAGTTGCAATTGCATCAATATCCGCAAACACTTGCCGAAAAACAAGCAATTGCAGCAATTGGACAAGTTGAGCTGATTAAACGATATCAAAATATTTTTGATGAATATACGCAAATGGTTGCGCAGGTTTTACTTGCTCGAAATATGGTTACCGAAAAAAAACAGCGATATAATGCTACAAATACGTTTAAAAAATTATTATCGCTTGGTATTATTCCTATTATTAATGAAAACGACACTATTAGCACCGAAGATATTGTTGAAGAAAACAACTACATACTTACACAAACAGTGTCTGATATTATAAATGCTGACGCTTTAGTTATTATTGAAAAAGATGTGTCGTTTAAAGTTTTATGTAAAGGCAATTCTGTGTATTATCCTATTGCTACAAAAGAGGATTTATTTTATTTATTTGACACAATGCCGTTTCCTAAAAATGATAAAATAAAATCAAAGTATCCATCAAAATTTCCTGAACATGCTGGTGTTTTCAAAGAGTAAAACAAGAAATTTTATGTTATAACATTCTAAAAAAACAACACACAATTGTTACACATTTATTATAGCAATTTATGACATTTTCTGCTTTCAAACACTCTATAATTAGCCACATAGCATTGTCTATAATAATGATACCACTCCTTTTTTTATGTGCCTGTTCGCCTACTTCTTCTCCTCAAAATAAGGCAACAAACAATATATTTCGACATGCTCAAAACATTTATTCTGCACCCGGAAGCAACAGAGTTACTGTGTATTTTAATTGGGGCACACAAAGTGATAGCATAACATATATATTATCAGACACAGTTGTGTCTCATTTACAGGCAGATGAACGCTATATTCCCATACCTCTTTCTCGTGTTGTGGCTCTTTCAACCACACATATTGCTATGTTACAAGAAATTAACGAAATAGAATCTGTTGTTGGGGTGTGCGATTATTATCGCATATCAAACAAGCGCATATGGCAAAAACATCGTGCCGATTCTCTTGCCGATTTAGGAATAAGTATGCATGTAAATCATGAAGCACTTATACAAACACAGGCAGATGCAATTTTTAAAAGTGCGTTTAGTGCACACGATTTTAAAAACGACAAGGTATTACACACATTAAACATACCTCTCATTTACACCTATAGTTGGCACGAACAAACACCTTTGGCACGTGCCGAATGGATTTTATTTTTTGGTATGCTTTACAATAAATTTGAGCTTGCCGATAGTATATTTTCTGCTATTGAATTGGAATATACACGCATTCAAGAACGTGTTTGTGCACAACACACAAAACCTCTTGTACTTTCTGGCGATATGGTACAAGATGTATGGTATATGCCTGGTGGAAAAAGTTATATGGCATCGTTTATTGAAGATGCGGGAGGAAATTATGTATTTTCAGAAAACACAGAAACAGGGAGCGTTCCTCTTAATTTTGAATATGTGTTACAAAATTCTCGCAATGCCACCTATTGGATTGGTGCACAGGCAGAAAGCATAAAAGAATTACAAGAAAAAAATCCCTTATATGCTACATTGCCCGTATTTTCGAGTGGCAACTGTTACAGTTACTATGCACAAACAAATGAACATGGGGGCAATAATTATTGGGAACAAGGCTACGTGCGACCAGATATTGTGCTGGCAGATATTGTGCGAATTTTGCATCCTGAAATACTCCCGCAGCATTCATTGGTTTTTTATAAAAATTTAGAATAGTTTTGCTATTGATATGCAAAATAAAACACGATATTTTATTATACTACTCATACTTGTGCCTGTATGCTTTTCTGCTGATATACTCTTAGGCAGCACGCACATTCCTTTTTCAATATTTGTAGATATGCTTCGGGGTATTGAAATTGATGAAACATGGCGAATTATTATTACCGAACTACGATTACCGCGGGCAATTGTGGCAGTTTTTGTTGGTATAGCATTGCCCATTTCGGGCTTGTTAATGCAAACATTTTTTAGAAACCCATTAGCCGACCCGTATGTGTTGGGCATTAGTACAGGTGCAAGTTTAGGGGTTGCTTTATTTTCGTTGGGTGGCGGATTAGGAATGGTTGCAATAATAAGTAATTTTGGATTTGCTTCGAGTTGGGGATTAATTATTGCTGCTTGTTTAGGCGCTCTTATGGTGATGCTGTTAGTTGTAACTATTGCACCAAAAGTATATGACACCACATCATTACTTATAATTGGTATTATGCTCGGAAGCGTTACTTCTGCGGTAGTAAGTGTGTTGCAGTTTTTTTCAAATCCAAATGAATTACATGCATTTTTAATGTGGACTTTCGGGAGTTTTTCTGGTTTAGGATGGACAGAAATTATAATTATGGCATGTTTTATTGTGCCGTTACTTATCATAAGTTTCACAATGCAAAAACCTTTAAACGCCTTGTTACTTGGCGAAAATTATGCACAAGGACTGGGAGTTCGTATTTCTCTGTTACGTTTTCAAATTATTATTGTAGCTTCTCTTCTTGCTGGTGTGGTTACTGCATTTACTGGTCCTATTGGATTTATAGGCATTGCTGTCCCCCATATTGCACGCATGGTATTTAAAACTACAAATCATAAAACGCTTATTGCTGCATCTATACTTATTGGGTGTAACTTGTTGTTATTGTGCGATATGATTTCGCAATTACCAGGTTTCCAATCGTCGCTTCCTATTAATACAGTTACTGCTATGTTTGGAGCTCCTATTGTTATTTTTGTTATTTTAAAAGGACGCAAATCTCGATTACACTATTCATGAGTTCATATATTCCCACATATCACGCTATTTTAGATGCACCCGATTTACATATTGGTTACAAAAATAAACGGGGGGATATTTCAATTGCAAATCATCTCAATCTTCACATATACAAAGGAGAAATGATATGTTTATTAGGTCCAAATGGCTCGGGAAAATCTACCCTTATTCGCACCTTAGCAGGAATGCAAAAACCTCTTGCGGGAGATATTTATATTCAAAATAAACGAATGCATTCTGGTAATTTGAACGATGTGGCAAAACAAATGAGCGTTGTGCTTACCGAAAAAATAGATCTTTCTACAATTACTGTATTTGAACTTGTAGCTTTAGGTAGATTTCCATATACAAATTGGTATGGAAAATTAACTAAAAACGACACACAAGCTGTTGAAAATGCATTGATTCAGGTTAATTTAGAAACCTATGCAAATCGGTTTTTTTGTACATTAAGTGATGGGGAAAAACAACGCACAATGATTGCAAAAGCGCTTGCACAAGATACCCCGTTTATCATGCTTGACGAACCCACCGCTCATCTTGATTTGCCAAATAGAATTGAAATAATGAAATTGCTAAAAAATTTAGCACGAAATACATTTAAATCGATTTTGCTTTCAACTCATGAGCTTGATTTAGCTTTGCAACTTGCCGATAGAATTTGGTTAATGCAATCGTACAAACCTATGCAATGCGGCACGCCCGAAGATTTGGTGCTAAACGGAAGCTTTGAACAGGCATTTAAAAAGCAGTCTTTTAATTTTGACATTGCAGACGGCTTATTTAAAATTGTGTATGAATACACAAAAGCCGTTTCGGTAGAAGGAGAACCAATACGATTATTTTGGACAAAACGTGCACTTTCTCGTCATGGTTTTAAAGTTGAACCAAAGCAAACAGATATACCGCACATTACAGTGTTTGACACCGCATGGGAAATAACACATAATAATACTAAGGAACAGTGTTCTACTATTTTTGAACTCTTAATAGCTTTAAGTCAAAAACATATAAAATATTAGCGTGCTCTTTGATTCCAAAACCATGCAACCGCTTTTTCAATACCTTCAGGAATTGATACAAGTGGCATATATCCTAAATCAGCATGAGCGTTCTCTATAGAAGCACGTGAATGTTCAATATCCCCCTTACGTGCAGGCTCATACGCAGGAACAATAGTGCGTATATGTGCATCGTATTTTGAAAGACAAGAAATAATAAGCTCTGTTAAATCATTAAGCGTAATGCTACCGCCACAGGCTATATTATATTCTGTATGTAGCTTTGAAATAGGCGTTTGAGCAGCCAATAAGTTTGCATGAATCACATTTGAAACATAGGTAAAATCACGCGATTGCAAGCCGTCACCATAAATTGATGGTACTTTATGATTCATAAGCAGCTGAATAAATTTTGGAATAACAGCCGCATACACCCCATTGGGGTCTTGTTTTGGACCAAACACATTAAAATAGCAAAGTCCAATTGTTTGTATGCCGTATGTTTTTGAAAACACATCAGCAAATAAATCATTTGCACGTTTTGTTACAGCATAGGGCGATAACAGATTTCCTTTTTTTGTTTCAATTTTTGGTGAATAATTCGCATCACCATATGTTGACGAACTACTTGCGTATATAAATTTTTGAACTCCCTCATCTTTTGCGGCAGTAAGCATGTTTACAAATCCTTGAATATTTACCTGCGTTGAAGTTAGTGGGTCGGAAATTGAGCGAGGCACCGAGCCTAATGCAGCATGATGATGAACAATATCAATTGATTTTACTGCATTTTGACATACAGAAAAATCCCGAATATCACCCTCAATAAGAGTGAAATTCGGGTTTTTCAAAAATTCAGCAATAGTGTGCCTATGTCCTGTAGAAAAATTATCAAGACACACAACCTTATTTTGAGCTTGTAACAATGCTTCAATAAGATTAGAGCCTATAAACCCAGCACCACCAGTAACTAATATGTTTTTACCAGAAATCATTATTTTGCATAATTAACAGATCGTGTTTCACGAATAACCGTTATTTTAACTTGCCCTGGATACGTCATTTCTTCTTGAATTTTTTTCGCAATATTCATAGATAGCATTTCGGTATCGGTATCAGTAACTTTTTCGGCACCCACAATCACACGGAGTTCTCGTCCTGCCTGTATAGCGTATGTTTTAATAACACCCGGATACGAAAGTGCGATAGATTCTAAATCTTTTAATCGTTTAATGTATGATTCTACCACCTCGCGGCGAGCACCCGGACGAGCACCCGAAATAGAATCACAAATTTGCACAATAGGCGCAAGCAATGTTTCCATTTCAACCTCCTCGTGGTGAGCACCAATTGCATTACAAACTTCTGGGCGTTCTTTATATCGTTCGGCGAATTTCATACCCGCCAATGCGTGTGGCAATTCACCCTCATCTTCTATTACTTTTCCAATATCATGGAGCAATCCTGCACGTTTTGCAAGTTTTGCATTAAGTCCAAGTTCTGCAGCCATAATTCCCGATAAACGCGCAGTTTCTTTTGAATGTTGCAAAAGATTTTGACCATACGAAGAACGATATTTCATTTTTCCTATATGTCGAATCACATCAAGATGCAAACCATGAACACCAAGGTCAATAGCTGCTCGTTTTCCAATTTCAAGAATTTCCTCTTCAACCTGTTTGCGAGTTTTTTCAACAACCTCTTCAATACGAGCGGGGTGTATTCTACCGTCGGTTACAAGTTGGTGCAACGAAAGACGTGCAACTTCTCGTCGAATTGGGTCAAATCCCGAAAGAATAATTGCTTCGGGCGTATCGTCCACAACTATTTCAATACCTGTTGCAGCCTCAAGAGCCCGAATATTTCTACCTTCTCGACCAATAATTCTTCCCTTAACCTCATCACTTTCAATATGAAACACCGAAACAGAATTTTCGGTTACATGTTCCGAAGCAGCACGTTGAATAGTTTGGACCACAATTTTTTTCGCTTCTTTATTGGCAGTCATTTTAGCTTCATCCATTATTTCATTCACTAACGACATTGCTTCTGTACGCGCTTCAGCTTTCAATGATTCTATCAATTGTTCTTTTGCGTCATGCGCAGACAATCCAGAAATAGCCTCAAGTTGTTCTACTTGTAAGCGATGTGTTTTTTCAAGATCCTCTGCTTTTTTTTCATTCAGTGCTATTTGATTTGCCAGCACCTCTTTTTGTTTCTCCAAAGCATTTTTTTCTCGTTGACTTTCATCATGTTTACGTTGTAAATCTGCTTCTTTTTGTTTAATTCGATTTTCGGCTTGCATAATTTTTTGATTACGTTCATTAATCACCTTTTCGTGATCAGACTTTAGCTGAAAGAATTTTTCTTTTGCCTGAAGCATTTTATCTTTTTTAATCACTTCTGCCTCTTTTTCAGCTTCGGAAATAACAGTAGCAATTCTGTTTTTCAAAAGTGTTTTTTGAATGCCGATAGTTACTGCGGCTCCTCCAAAGAGTGCCGATACTGCAATTATAATTGTAATTGGTTCCATAATTTGTATGTAATTAAATATAAAAAAAGCCCGTATCGGTTCTTAAATCTATAAAAAACCCCTATTAAACAGGGTTTGAGTGCAAACTGTTTCTAACTTCCTCTGTTTGTATTCCCGAAGGTGAGGCCTGTTGTACGCAGCTAAAACTGACTCAGTTATTGTGTAAACGTTGAGTTTTCACAGCATTTAAGAAACCAATACGAGCAAATCTTTAGTGTATTATTATTGATTTAGTTTTAAAAATTCATCTAAGTCTTCACATAAAGCATCTATATGCTTTTCTACATTATTTTGTTCTTGTTTTGTTTCAAGATCGAGCACCTTACTTGCAAACTGCAAACAAGCCATAGTTAATAAATCCTGATTATCTTTATCAGCATAGTGTTCTTTAAACCGAAGAACTAAATCGTTGATGCGTTTTGCTGCTTCACGCAATTTTTCTTCTTCATTCCATTCAATTCTGAGTGGATATGTTCGTTCAAGAACCTTGAGTTTTATGGCTAATTTTTCGTTCATGTATGTAATAGTGCTATACACTTATCTATTTCTCGTACAATTTCCTCAATATGTTTTCGAGCGGTGCTATTTTCGCCCGAAGAGTCTGATACCGCCTTTGCAAGCTCTAAATTCTTATATTTTTTTTCTAATGTTGAAATTGTATTATTTTGTTCGTTTAATTGTATTGTTAATTGTTCATTACTTTGTTTAAGTTGTTTGTTTTGAGCAAGTAATACAGAAAATCCTGCTTTTACAAGAGTTATTTTTTCTTGTAATGTTTCAAGCTTTATATCTATAGTTTCACTCATTTCTTTTTTTATTTCAATTTACAAAAATAGCATTTACGCAATACATTTACAATCCTATTTGTGCTTTTTTTTTATTATATCAAAAAATGCCATATTTTATACAGATGCAATTGTAGGTTTTATTAATATAAAAAAGTATTAAACGGATATCGAATTGCATGCATTTCTTTTACCATTTGATAGACCTTTGTTTTAAAATTTTCAAAATTTTCTTTTGTTTTTGCCGATAGAAATATGCAATTTTCTTTGCTTGCAAAATACATAGATTGCAGTTCTTGTAAACTCACATTTTCTTGTGTTTTTTGCGTTAAATCGTCTTCATCTTTTGGCGTATATGTAAATGCATCTATTTTATTAAACACTAACATTACGGGCTTGTCTGCTGCTCCAATATCTGCAATTGTTTGCGTAACCACTTGTATTTGATCGTCAAATTGCGGATGCGAAACATCAACCACATGTAGCAATAAATCGGCTTCGCGAACCTCATCAAGTGTTGATTTAAACGATTCCACAAGATGTGTTGGGAGTTTTCTGATAAAACCAACCGTATCAGACAGTAAAAATGGCACGTTTTCTACAACTACTTTTCGCACCGTTGTATCGAGTGTAGCAAAAAGTTTATTTTCGGCAAACACATCTGATTTACTCAAAAGATTCATAAGTGTAGATTTTCCTACGTTTGTATAGCCTACAAGTGCAACACGCACCATTTTGCCCCGATTTTTCCGCTGCACCGCCATTTGCACATCAATTTTTTCTAATTGTTTTTTCAAAAGCGATATTTTATTTCGAATAACACGGCGGTCGGTTTCAATTTCTGTTTCACCGGGACCGCGAAGTCCAATCCCTCCTTGCTGTCGCTCTAAATGCGTCCACATACCCGTAAGACGTGGCAAAATGTATTGATATTGAGCAAGTTCAACCTGCACTTTTGCATGAGACGTTTGTGCTCGCTGTGCAAAAATATCAAGAATAAGATTCGTTCTATCAATAACTTTACATTTCAACTCTTTTTCAAGATTTCGGAGTTGCGATGGCGATAATTCATCATCAAAAACCGCAACATCAATAGCATTTTCAAGGATATAAGATGCAATTTCCTCGACCTTACCTGTACCTATAAATGTTTTAGGATGAGCATTTATTAATCGCTGTGTAAATGTTCGTTGTACCTGAAGCCCAGCAGTATCTGCCAAAAAAAGAAGTTCGTCAAGATATTCTTGCGATGTTTCTTCGTTTTGTTCTTGTGTAATAATGCCAACAAGAATTGCTGTTTCAATGAGTTTTTCAGTAGAAATATCTGTCATACACAAACGTATTATATAAAAAATTGGTACTTACTTGTTTTCAAACAAAAATACATATTATTATCATAAACAATATTTTTCTATAAAAAAAACATATACAGCATTCCAATATAATTGTCATCTTTACAATGGCAATTAAAAATAATTGGGAAATGGAAACAAACAATAAAAAGCGTATCTACTTGCAATTAGAAAATGTTGAAAATGAACAAGCTGCTGTGCGTATCGAAACACATTTATCTCAACTTGCTGAAATAGAAACTTATACAATTGAACGCAATACTCGCAGAGTTGTTATAACAGTAAAAAATAACGAAGCGGTAGGCAAAGCTATTCGCAGCATTACACAATTAGGATATAAGGTTTTGACGATAAAAAAATTATTTCCGGTACTCGGCATGAACTGTGCTGCCTGTGCAAACAATATTGAACGTATTTTACAACACCAAACAGGCGTTGTACATGCGGCTATAAACTTTGCTGCAAGCACTGTTACGGTTGAATATTTACCAAATATGATTGAGGCTTCTCAATTACAAAAAGCGGTGCAATCAATTGGGTTTGATTTATTGTTAGAACAAGAATCGCAACAAAAAAAAACCTTAGAATCTATTCATGAAAACAATTTTAAACAGTTAAAAATCAAAACGATATGGGCTATCACCCTATCTGTACCAATTCTCACTATACAACTATTTTTCATGAATCAGCCATGGGCAATGCCAATTATGTGGACACTTTCAACAGTTGTTGTACTATGGTTAGGTAGAGATTTTTTTATAAACGCATGGAAACAAGCACAACATCGCTCGGCAAATATGGATACTCTTGTGGCTTTGAGCACTGGTATTGCATATCTATTTAGTATGTTTAATATGTTTTTTGCTGATTTTTGGCTTCAAAAAGGATTAGAAACTCATGTGTATTTTGAAGCTGCTGCTGTTATTATCACCTTTATTTTGTTTGGTAAATTATTAGAAGAAAAAGCAAAAAGCAATACATCTTCTGCAATACAAAAGCTCATGGGTTTGCAACCTACAAATGTTCGTGTTTTACAAAAAGACGGAAGCGAAAAGCAAATTGCTATTGAAGATGTGCTTATAAATGATGTTATTCTTGTAAAACCGGGTGAAAAAATTGCGGTAGATGGTGTTGTTGTTTCGGGCAATTCTTATGTAGATGAAAGCATGTTGAGTGGCGAACCAATCCCTGTGTTAAAAAACGAAAACGATACTGTATTTGCAGGCACAATCAATCAAAAAGGGAGTTTTCAATGTAAAGCAACGAAAGTTGGTAATGAAACTTTGCTTGCTCACATAATTAAAACGGTGCAAGATGCACAAGGAAGTAAAGCTCCTGTACAAAAATTAGTAGATACCGTTGCAGGAATTTTTGTGCCTACGGTTATAATAATTGCCCTGCTCACATTTTCAATATGGTTTTTTTTAGGTGGCGATAATAGTATAACACAAGGATTATTAGCTGCCATTACAGTATTAATTATTGCCTGTCCTTGTGCCTTAGGATTGGCTACACCCACAGCTATTATGGTTGGCATTGGCAAGGGGGCGGAACATGGTGTATTAATAAAAGATGCGGAAAGTTTAGAATTAGCACAAAAAATTGATGTTGTTATTTTAGATAAAACAGGAACAATTACCGAAGGGAAACCTCACGTTACCGATATGCAATGGCATACTCATGATACCACTGCACAAAGTATTCTTGTGAGTATAGAACAAATGTCGGAACACCCATTAGCCGAAGCGGTAGTGCATCATTTAAAAGATTATGCAACTGTTCCTATATCAAACTTTAACAGCGTCACGGGTAAAGGAGCAAAAGCACAGTATAATAACGAAACGTATTTTGTGGGAAATACAAAATTACTGACAGAAAATAATATCAGCATTACACCGCAATTACAACAAAAAGCTCACGAATGGGAAGCAAAGGCTAAAACCGTTATTTGGTTTTCAAACAGCACACACGCTCTTGCAGTACTTGCCATATCTGACACTATAAAAGAAAGCTCAAAAGCGGCTATTAAAGAAATACAAGATTCTGCTATTCAGGTATATATGCTTACAGGTGATAATAAAGCAACGGCAGATGCAATAGCACAACAAACAGGAATTACGCATTACAAAGCCGAAATGTTACCACAGCACAAAGCCGATTTTGTAAAAGAATTGCAACAAGAAGGTAAAATTGTAGCAATGGTTGGCGACGGCATTAACGACAGCACCGCATTAGCTACCGCCGATGTTAGTATTGCTATGGGCAAGGGTTCAGACATTGCAATGGATGTGGCAAAAATGACTATTATTTCATCTGAACTTACAAAAATACCGCAGGCAATACAGCTTTCAAAGCAAACGGTAGCCACTATTAAGCAAAATTTGTTTTGGGCATTTATTTATAATTTTATGAGTATTCCCATAGCTGCGGGTATTTTATATCCTATAAATGGATTTTTACTTAACCCAATGATTGCAGGTGCTACCATGGCACTCAGCAGTGTGAGTGTGGTAAGTAACAGTTTACGATTAAAATGGAAAAAATTACATACTGTTACTGTTGTTTGATAAAAAACTATATGTGTTTTTATGGTTTGATTTTTTAACCGCAAAGTACACAAAGGATGTACGCAATGTACACAGAGTGATTGTGTTTTATTTTCAAAAACTGTATTTTGAAACAAAGACCATGCGGTTAAAACGCACACTCAACTAAGGAATCGTAAAAAATCATGAAATGGATATGCAGTTTTAACAGCTTGCCCATATAAAAAATAAAATTATTACCCCCCTATCGAAGTTTTGAAGGCATGGAGTTTTCTGTATCCTTTGCGTCTTTACACGGGACATATTATTCGTAACAATTTACAATTACCCTTTATGTTGTTCTCGTTTTCTATCGTGTTCGTTTAATAAAATTTTACGAATACGTAATGATTTTGGGGTAATTTCAAGATATTCATCTCCACGAATATATTCCATATGTTCTTCGAGCGACATGCGAATAGCGGGAATAATACTTGCTTTATCATCGGAACCAGACGCCCGCATATTGGTGAGTTTTTTACTTTTTCCGACATTAATAACCAAATCATTTTCACGAATATGTTCACCAATAACCTGCCCTGCATACACTTGCTCGCCGGGATGAATAAAAAACCGTCCTCTATCTTGCAATTTATCAATAGCATACGCAAATGTAGGTCCTGTTTCTAAGGCAATAAGTGCCCCATTTTTTTTAGATGTAATTTCACCTTTCCACGGTTCAAATCCCACAAACCTATGCGACAACACCGCCTGTCCTTCGGTAGCAGTTAAAATAGCATTTGTAAGTCCAATCAGTCCACGAGAAGGTATTGAAAATTCTAAATGCACCCTATCGTGTTTTGTTGTCATTTTTTGCAATTCTCCCTTACGCTGGCTCATAAGTTCAATTACTTTACCCGAAAACTCTTCGGGCACATGCACCGTAGCAGCTTCTATAGGTTCATGTTTTTTATCATCAATAGTTTTAATAATAACACGCGGTTGCCCTACCTGCAATTCATATCCTTCGCGTCGCATAGTTTCAATAAGCACCGAAAGATGCATAATTCCCCGCCCATACACCAAAAGAGTATCAGGAGAATCTGTTTCTTCTATCCGTAAGGCAAGATTTTTTTCAAGTTCCTGATATAATCGTTCACGAATATGTCGCGAAGTTACAAACTTACCTTCTTTACCAAAAAAAGGCGAAGTGTTATTTGTAAACACCATAGACATAGTAGGTTCGTCAATACTTACCGAAGGCAGTGCTTCAGGATTTTCAAAATCGGCAATAGTATCCCCTATATCAAATCCATCAATTCCCATAACTGCACAAATTTCCCCGGCTTTCACAGCAGTCTTAACCTTTTCCTTTCCAAGCCCCTCAAAAAGATACAGTTCCTTAACCTTTGATGTAAGAATTGTACCATCACGTTTTACTAAAGAAATAGTTTGTCCCGCCATTAAACTCCCCCTACTTATTCGTCCAACCGCTATTCGTCCAACATACGAAGAATAATCTAAAGACGTAATACGCATTTGGAGCGTACCATCTTTAAACACAGGCTGTGGAATCGTATCAATAATAACATCAAGTAAATGTGAAAAATCCTTTGTTGGTGTTTTCCAGTCGGGACCCATCCAAGCCTGTTTTGAGGAGCCATACACCGTAACAAAATCTAATTGATCATCGCTTGCATCAAGACTACACATTAAATCAAAAACAGCATTTGTAGCACCTTCGGGGTCGCAGTTGGGTTTATCAACCTTATTTACCACAACAATAGGTTTTAATTGCAATTGAATTGCTTTTTCTAACACAAATCGAGTTTGCGGCATAGGTCCCTCAAAGGCATCAACAAGCAACAGCACACCATCAGCCATATTAAGCACACGTTCAACCTCGCCACCAAAATCAGAGTGCCCCGGAGTGTCAATAATATTGATTTTAACACCTTTATATCGAACCGAAACATTTTTAGACAAAATTGTAATTCCTCGTTCACGCTCCAAATCATTATTATCAAGAATTAATTCTCCTGTTTCTTGATTCTCGCGAAATGTTTGAACCTGATGTAAAATTCTATCAACTAAGGTTGTTTTTCCATGATCGACATGGGCTATAATTGCGATATTACGTATGTTTTGCATAAATATGTATGTGTTACTTCCCTAAAGAAATGATTGTAAAATTATGAGGAAAAATGTTTGTGAGAAAAAACGAAACGTTTGGCACACGAAATTTCGACGAACAAAAAACTATTCAAGGAAAGGTTAATTTAAAACAATTCATTTTTTCAATTATTTGCATTCTATATTATTTATACGAGCTTGTACCAAACGGGTGCAAATTTCTATTATTTTTTTTGGTATGCAAGTATTTTTACACTTTTATTGAAAGAATTGCATGAACAACAGCTATAAAATGATGAATGATGAATGATGAATGATGAATGGTGAATGATGAATAAAATATTAAGCACTAAGCACTAAGCACTAAGCACTAAGCACTAAGCACTAAGCACTAAGCATTAAAAAACTTTTTTATCAAAAACAAGTGATTCTCTCCATTAAAAAAAGTATGTTTGTACTAACAAGTAACAATTACTAATTACTCATTGTTTCATGCCTTTGTTTTCTATCATTATTCCCACATATAATCGGGCACATATACTGCCCCGCACCATTGCCAGCGTGCTTGCACAAACATACAGCAATTGGGAATGTATAATTGTAGACGATGGTAGCACCGACAGCACCAAAGACCTTATAGCTTCATATTCTGATACTCGCATAAAATATGTGTATCAGCACAATGCCGAACGCTCGGCAGCTCGCAACAATGGTATTCGCCATGCACAGGGAGAATATATATGCTTTTTAGATAGCGATGATGAATATCTGCCGGAACATTTGGAGGTTCTGGAACGAGAAATTTTTAAAATAAAATCTCCAATAAAAGCTATGTATTTCACAAATGCTGTTTTTGCTCAATCAGGCAACATATGGAAACCCAAAGTTTCAAAATTACGAGCAGAACATGAATTAAATTATATGCTCGATAACCCAATCATACCGGCACGAGTTTGCATACATTCACATATTTTGCAAGGTTTACAATTTCGTGAAGATATTGTAATAGTAGAAGATCAGGTATTGTGGGCAACTATAGCTATGCATTACCCTGTATATCATATTCGGGAATATACTGTCCGCTATCATCTGCATGAAGATAATTCGGTAAATTGGAAAAAAAATTGTTTTACACCTCGACTGCATGGCTTACAAAAGTTCTTTACGCAAGAAGATGCACGCAAGCATATACCCAAATCAAAAAGAAATGAAATGCTAAGCGATTGTTATTTTGGTATAGCTCGATTTTATTTGCACAATAATCAGTATTGGAATATGTGTAAGAATTTAATACTTTCAATTATAAAAAAACCAAATCATCCGCAAACTAAGGCAAAGTTACATATGATGATATTTCCGGAGAAGCATAAACATACTAAAGATTACACGGATTAACACAGATAAAAATTAATTAATAATCTGTGAAAATTCGAGAATCTGTGGTAAACAATTCATATTTTTGTACCATGAAAAAATTCTTACTCAAATTATACTATTATCCATTACTCTCTCCCGAGCAAACAAATGCACATCAAAAACGTGCACGCGATTGCGAATGGGAAGCCATAGAACCATATATTAAACAAGGAACTTTTCTTGATGTAGGATGCGGTGCAGGATATAGTATGTTTAAAGCTCAACGAATTGGATGCGAAGTGTATGGCATAGATCCCGACCCGCAGGGACATGGAGTAGGACGACGTAAATCCGAATACACCGTGCCGGTAGAAAATATTGCTCAAGGCTTTTCGGAACAGTTACCATACGAAAACAATCAATTTAATACAGTATATTCATCGCATGTGCTTGAACATGTAACAAATATGCAACAATCTCTACTTGAAATAAAGCGAGTATGCAAAGCAGATGGCATTATTATTATTGGAGTTCCTACAGCAACCATGGCGTGGATTAACTGGATAACGCAATTAGTATTTACTACTCACCAGAAAATAGTAAATACTTTATTTTCTCCTTTTATTAATACCGGCAAAACATTTTGGTGGGAAATTTTTGTGCCACGTTCACATTCGTATCCTAACAAAAAAACAGTAATTGCAGATATATGTAATTATTCCACTAAAAAATGGAAAACACACATCGAAAAAGAATTTGAAATTCAAACTATTATTAAACCTTGCATTTACCCCTATCCGGAATATCGACAATTATTTAAAATACAGAAAAATAAACGCTTTTCAAGCTCTGTGTTTTTTGTTTGCATACAAAAATAAACTCAGTCACTCGTCCACTTGGTCACTCAGTCACTCAGTTACTCGGTCACTTGGTCACTTGGTCACTTGGTCACTTGGATACTCGGTCACTTAAACCATCACAAATCCCTAACACTTTCTTCACATTCTCATTATACCGTCCTCGTTCCCGAAGTAGATACAATGAAAAATCCATATTTCGTTTAATTCCAGATTTTGTTGGGTTAACAAAAACTCCTTTTACCAAATCTTTTACAGAATACAGGAATTCTTTGAGCCAAAAATATTTTGTAACCTGTGGTTTATATCCAAATAAATATCTTCGATAAAACTGAGTAACATAACCCGATGAACTCATTCCTTTTTGTAATTTTTTGAAATAGTTTTCAGTTAATCGTTTAGGTTCAATATAATGCTTAAATCGTAATGAATCATCATACCATATATCAAAGCCTGCAATTTGAAATGCGAGACACATCTCACTATCTTCGCCCGATGATAAAGATTTTCCTGTTCTTCCTAACGTGTAAAAAGTAAATCCTTTTAAAATAATATACTCCCATGCTTCACGTCGAACAATCATACCGGCACCATATACTACATTTCGTACTCCGAATACTTTTCCGTTATATGGAAATTGTTCCCCTACAGCATAAAAATTTTTATTTTTATTAAACCATTCCGGAAATTCGATGTCTGATACTGCTTCGCCATACCCGCCAAGAACTGCAATATTTGAATTTGACGTAAGTATTGAAATTGCATTTTGAATATAATCTGATGCTAACCAATTGTCATCATCACAAAACAAAAGATACTCATGCTGTGATTCAGTAATCCCACGTAATCTCGCATTACTTAATCCAGGATTTGGTTCGTCAACTATCTTCCAAGGAAATAAATTAAATCCTTTCATTTCATTTTGTATAATAGTACATGAATCATCATTGGAATTATTGTTTACTAAAATAAGTTCACACTCTGTTATGTTTGAAATATCAAGTTTTTTAATATGCTCTATTGTTTTAGGCAATTTATGTTCTGCATTGTAGAAGCATACGAGTATTGAAACTGATTTTTGCATAAATAAAAATTTTCTTTATAAATTGTTTGTACTAATTTACAATCAACAATAGTATTGATTGTAAATAAATAGACTTGTGAACTAAAATAGTCTTTTACCGCCTACTTTAGCCTAACCCTTTTTTTATTGTGGCTAAAGCCAGACTTTACTCAACTATGCGTTCCGTCAGCTGAAGCAGACGGTAAATTCTTTTATTCCTGCGGTTAAACCAACTTTTATAATAATCTTCATCCTCATTAAACATAGGGCAATTACTAATTTCTTCTGTCTCTCCATATAACTTACCGTCTGCTTCAGCTGACGGACTTGTAATTCTATAACCTCTTGGCTTTAGCCTAAATAATCTTTTCAAACCCATATTTCTTCATAAACTCATTCACCTCATCACTAAATGATTTTTTCGCATGATGCTCTTCTTGATTTTGAATATAATTAATTACCGATTGCACTTGTGATTCACTTATTGATACAGCAAAATAATCATCTTGCCATGAAAATTTAAAAGGTATAATTTTTTGCTTATTTATCCAAAACGATGATTCTCCCTTAATAAGCTGTACAGTTTGCGAAATTGTTTGATCTTTATTCAGTGATAGTAAACAATGAACATGTTCAGAATACCCATTAATTGATGTAAGAAATATTCCTTTTTCTTTACAATTTTTCTTAATATGTTTATAAACCTCTTTTCTAATCTCTTTTGTTAAAAAAGGTTCTCTGTTTTTTGTTGTAAAAACTAAATGAACCCAAAATTTTACATGCGACATGGTAAATATATTTGTGGCTAAAGCCAGTTTTTAATCTAATCCTAATATCCGTCAGCTGAAGCAGACGGTAAATTCTTTTTTTCTACTTACGGTTAAACCTATTTTTTAATACCCCTATTCTTCATACTTCTTAAGCAGAGAGCAATTACTAATTTCTTTTAGCTTACCGTCTGCTTTAGCTGACGGATTAGTAATATAATACCCTCTTGACTTTAGTCTAACATTTTTTGAATTTTCCGTACAGGCCACAACAACACCCTTCCAATTCTATACTCCCACGAATTCTGAATATGTCCTATTTGTTTTATTGTTTGTTGAGCCTCTTGCAATTCAGCCCACATAGCATCATAGCGTTTATATTCATCATAGTGTTCGGCAAAAATACTACGAAGCATCTGTTCTTTTTCATCTTGTAGCAATTGTTGCTGTGTATTATTTATGCGCCCCATATCAAAGTCTACAATGGGGATGTTGGGAATATATAGATATGAAACTTGAGCTTTGTACAATGTTTTCAAGAAAAATTCCCAATCAGAAACTATCTTGTACGATTCATTATACAAACCATATTTTTCGAATAATTCTCTTTTTATAAAACTTGCTTGATGCAAAATTGGTTTTCTAAATAAATATAACGGAGTTAACCGTTTGGGGTAGCTACAATAAATATCTCCATTTATAGAATCGCCGTATATGATATCCTGTGTTGGGTTATGCGAAAATATTTGTTGAAGCGTTGTTGAATCATACAAATAATCGCCGGAATTAAGAAACAAACAATATACACCTGTAGCTTTTAAAATCCCTTTGTTCATGGCTTGATACACGCCGGTATCGGGTTCGCTTATACTATAAGAAAACAACGTTTTATGCTCATCAATTACCTCAACACTCCCATCGGTAGACGCTCCATCTATTACAATATATTCAAAATCGGTAAACGTTTGTTTACGTACACTTAAAACCGTCTGCAATAAACCTTGTTTGTTATTGCGGTTAATAGTTATGATTGAGAGTTTTGGCATATATAATTTACACTAACTTTTTATACAGATTATAATACTGTTCATTCATTATATCTAACGTAAAACATTTCTGAACTCGTTCAATAGATTTTTCTACCATACTTTTTCGAATTTCAATATTATTGCGAATAAAATTAAAACCCTTACAAAGGTCGTCGAAATCTTTATAATTAGCAACATATCCCGTTTGGTTATGAAGAACTAATTCTGGTATTCCACCAGTGTTAAAAGTTACTATAGGTAAGCCACATGCCATTGCCTCTAAAACAACTAATGGGCAATTATCGGCTAAGCTTGGATATACATACATATCAGCAGCAGAATACCACTCAGCCATTTCTGTTTGATCTTGTATATAGGGCACATTCCATATTAAATCTGATTTTTCAATACTTGTTCCGCCTCCAATATTCACAAAAAGTATTTCCGGGATAGTTTTATATCTTTCTATTAGTTGTTGAATATATTCTCCTCCTTTAAACGGATTTGCAATACCTAAATCTGCAGAAAATAATATTATTGTTTTTCCTGAAGGCAATTCAAATTTTGTACGTACTTCTTGTTTGTTATAGGGTTTATATATACTTGTATCTATGCCATTATAAATAAGCGTACACGGTAAATGCGATAAAATACTCTGAGAAACAATATCTTGTAACCATTTACTTGGAACAACAATATGCATATCACATCTTTTATAGATATTCTTTTTCGTTTTCCAAATAAATGAAGTTGTATCTTTTGTGAGTTTTGGATATGTTTCAAGTTGCGGACAATTGCCACAACCGATTTTCCACTTTTCACATTTAAAGGAAGATGCACAATGTCCCGTTACTGCATGCATGTCATGTAAAGTCCATATAACTTGTTTACGTGAGCATAATTCTGGTAATGCAAAAGGTGAAAAAAAGCCATTCCAAGAATGAAGGTTGTGTGCATGTACAATTGACGCTTGCTGAATAGCAGGATGTTTATATAGTTGTAAACTTGCAAGATGAAAAAAATCTTGCCATTGTAACCATTTTTGAGCTTCGTACAGTAATTGTTGCTTTTTTGAAGCATCTTGCTTCAGTTCATATATTTCAGCTTCAGTTCCTTGTTTGTTGGAAACAAGCATCTGTGATTGATTGCTTAAGGATAATTGAAACATATGTAAATCATAAGCTATACGAGCGGCACCTCCTTGCGTATTTGAAGTGTTTATATATACAATTGATTTTTGAGTTTGTATATGTTTTTGTTTATAATATCGTGTATGCAATAGTTTATATCTCGTGTAATAGGCAAAAATAATTGCACGAAAGATGAACATATATTTTCGTATGCTTGCGAATAACCTCATAACCTTACAAATTGTTTTGCTTTCCGTAATTCATATTTTATTTTATCACGTACTTTATACCAAAATATATTTTTTTTCTTTCGTTCAAAATTTTTGTAAAAAGTATAAAGGTCTGCTTTACGATTAATTTTTATTTGTTTGGGATGAATTATGTTATAAATATCTTGAGTAGGCACATCAAAAATTCCATCAATTTTATATTTTATATGGGTTGAATCTTCACCATATCCAACATTATTAATCATATTACTATTAGGTAATATATTAATAGCTTTATTATACCATTGACATAACGTCCATTGATAATCCCATATATCAGAAACGGGATTTTGTTTCATGTTAAGATATATATTATACCAATAATTAAATTGTTGTTTTGTTTTAAAATAATATTTAATACTATGTGCCATTTTCACATCATCATACGAATACATTTCATATTTAAAATGGCTCCATGCACGACTCCATGATGCCCAAGCACCACAATGTCCCATTGCAGTATAATAATATGAATACATATTAACTGGTTTTGGTTGATAGTTAACCCCGGCAATTACAAAAAACCGATTATCATTTTTATATCGCAACAATAATTTTTCGCAAAAAGAGAAAAATGTAATAGAAGGCACAGTATCATCTTCAAGGATAATTCCCATTTCCACTTGTTCAAAAAACCAAGTTATAGCACTTGCCGGATTTCGACCACAGCCAAGATTTTTTTCTTGAAATAATGTTTTTACATCACATTCCCAATCAATATTAGACAATACCCAATCACGTACTTCTTTGCATTTTTGCACATCTGATTCATTCCCTTCACGAGGTCCATCGGCAGCAATAAATAGTTGAGTAGGTTTTGCTTCACGAATTTTTTCAAAGACTTGTTTTGTGGTTTGGAGTCGGTTGAAAATAATAAATAAAATAGGTGTTTTAAACATGTTATTTAGAATTTTAATTTAAACCGAAATATGAGATATTTTAAAAAATATATACTGGCTTGAAAGTATTTATGTTGTTGAATATTTTCTTTATATAATTTTCTATTAAAACTTATTAATTGTTCTGTGCTTTCTTTTAAATAATTACCTTGCAATACATTTTTTTGCAATTTTTTATAAAAATCTATCATAGATTTATAATATATTTCAATAGCATTTCCTTTTCCATGTCCACCACTATGATTATGATATACAGCCATATTTTGGTGGAAATACCTTGCTTTTTTTTGACTACGAATAAATAAAATAAAACCAACTAAATAATCTCCAACTGGATACTCTACAAAATCTTGAGGTAAAGGAAATAAATATGCTGATTTAAATACAATAGAAGTAGTAGCACAAAAATTCCAATTAAAATACTCTTTAATTGTAAAATCTCTGTCTTCATCTAAACACCAGCCTACAAACTTATACTTTGAATCAGTTGAAAGTAAATCACTCACTTCGGTTTTATGAAAACACATTACATACTCATCGTTCGCCTCCATAAAATCAACTTGCTTTTGCAATTTATTCGCATCTGTCCAATAATCATCACCTTCGCAGAGAGCTATATATTTTCCAGTACATGCATTAAGAGTATGTAACCAGTTTTTCTGCATTCCAAGGTTTTTACGTGGACTTACATCTTTAAAAAGTTTAGGGTATTTTTTTATATACTCATTAATTATACTTTTTGTATTATCGGTACTGCAATCGTCGCTAATTACTTTTTCATAGTCGAAATTAGTTTTTTGCATCACAAAACCATCTAATGCCTGAGCAATAAATTGTTCGTGATTATATGAAACACAAAAAATCGAAACAAGTGGTTTATTCATGTTCAACTTCTAATATTACTTTCACAAATACTTTTTTATTTGTCTCGGAATCAACAAAATACGCATTTTTAAATTCCCCGTGTGTTAATGCACGCAAATGATTTATTACCTGCTTATACGAAGCCTTTTTTTGTAAATCTATATGGAGTAATGCGTTAAAGTCTTTTTTAAGATACACATTCCCTTCGCTTTCGGGAGTAATTGTTGTGTATGTTTTTTCAACAATAGATATAATATGTTTTTCGAGCAATTCTAATTCTGTTTCTACAATTTTATTGTACAATGATAATGAAGTGTCCCATGATTTTATTGCGATTTTTTTTCTTGCAATTATATTTCCATGGTCTAATTCCGCATCCATTTCGTGAATAGTAGCTCCTGTTTCAAGATTATTAATTATTGAAAATACTTGGGGATACCAACCTCTATTTATTGGGTTATATCCAGGATGTACATTTATACAACGTACACGCTCTACTAATTCTTTAGGAAAAATTTGTTTACAATGTATTGAAAAAATAAGATTAAACTTTTCAATTAAATTAGTGTAGTATTTTTTAATATCAATACTTTGAACATTTTGAATATTAAATTCTTTTGGATTTGAAAATGTACTACAAAAATAATGTGCTGAAACATGAGGCATTTGCTTTGCAAGAATATTCTTAAAAGCATGAGCCATATATATATTATCAGAAACAACAGCAATTTTCATAATATCATTTTTTCAACAAAGATATAATTTTCAACACATCAGCTTCTTCTAAATCAGCATATATTGGCAAACATAAAACTTCGTTAGCTAATAATTGTGCTATTGGCAACTTATCAGCTTGGGCAGAAGGTATATGTGTGTACATAGGAAAATCTGAAATTAAGGGATAAAAATATCGGCGAGTATTTATTCCGTGTTGTTTTAATTCTTCGTACAGTTGGTCGCGAGATGTTCCGTATAATTCAGCATTAATAAAAACAGGAAAATAAGAATAATTATTAATTGTTAATGGTGAATTGTTAATTATTAATCTAATACCAGAAATATTTGAAAGTTCTTTTGTATAGAGTTCGGCAATTGCTTTACGTTTTGCAATAGCTTGGTCAACATATTTAAGTTGGAGAAGTCCAAATGCTGCCTGCACTTCATTCATCTTAGCATTAATACCCGCAGCTATCACAGTGGTTTCGTTTCTAAAACCAAAATTTTTAAGGTCGTCAATATGTTGTTTCATTTCTTTGCTATGGCATATTATTGCACCGCCTTCAAAGGTGTTAAATACTTTAGTAGCATGAAAACTCAATATTGAAAGGTCGCCATAATTACATATAGAAACGCCATTTTCTGTAACTCCAAAACAATGAGCTGCATCGTATATTAATTTTATAGTATGTTTTTTTGCAATTTTTTCTATTTCGGAATGATTACACGGATTCCCATATACATGCACTGGTAAAATAGCAGAGGTTTTATCTGTTATAGCAGCCTCAATATTTGCAGGATTCATATTTCCTGTTTCTAATTCCACATCTACAAATACAGGCGTTATATTATTCCACAACAGTGAATGTGCAGTAGCTACAAAACTATATGGAGTAGTAATTACCTCGCCTTTAATATCTAACGCTTGCAATGCAGTAAGCAAGGCAAGAGTTCCATTTGAAAATACTGAAATAAATGGCACTCCCAAATACTCACACAAAGCCGCTTCAAATTGTTGATGAAATGGACCATTATTCGTAAGCCATTTATTTTTCCAAATTTGCTCTAAATAGGGAGTGAATTCTTGGAGAGGAGGAAGATATGGTTGGGTAACGTTTATCATTTATTAATTATTAATGAATAGTGGTTAATGATTAATATTTTTGTTTGACGGTTTTGATACTGGCTGTAAGTAATTTTATAATTTCAATAGCATCAGTATTAATACTTTCATATTGCTCTTGAGTAATATATTCTGTTTTTTGTAATAATTCAAGCCAATAGAGAGTTTCATTACATTCCTTTTGAGCAATGGCAAGTTTATGTTTAAAATCATCTTTTGATTCAGCATGTTCAGCCTCACGTATCATTGCACCAATTGATGTTCCTGAACGTAGAAGCAGCTTTGACATTACGAACTCTTTTTTCTCAGTATTTAAATACTGAGAAAGTTTTACAATACGAATTGCAAAATTTATAGATTTATTCTTTAAAATATTTTCTTTCACTCATTTATCATTAACCATTATTTATCTTCCATTGAAATACCGGTCGCAACGCCCCAGGCTCTTCTCCCATATATTTACCTAATTCTACCGCTTCATTAACCAAAGTAAATTCAAGAATATCAAGTTCAGTATAAATAGATTTTTTTCTATCTTTTACTATATATAAATCCATAGAAAAAGTTCCATTATTAAAAAAATTGCCAGGTATTTCACAACGATATACTATTTTTCCGTCTTGTGGGATAGTTTCTACATTATTAGAACTAATCATAAAAATTTTATCTCCATTACCATCTTTAAAGTGTAATGTAGTATCTATCCTATTATTAGCTGTTTTATTTACAAGGCTTATGCATAATTCAAGAGGTTCTGTAATTTCTACAGCATCTTCTAATTGTTTTCCTATACCTTTAATATATGCTTCTTTTAATTCAAATTCTTCATGTTTTATTTCTTCTGGTTTCCATATTCTATGGTTTGCTGCTTTTTTAAATCCAGAAAGATACTGTTGAATAGCTGTATTTGTATTTCCTTCAAGCACTACTTTTCCATGTTGCAAAACTACACAACGATGACAAATACTTTTTACCGCCGCCATATTATGACTCACAAACAGCACCGTTCGTCCTTGTCCGCTGCTTATGTCTTTCATTTTTCCTATTGCTTTTTTCTGAAATTCAGCATCGCCTACGGCAAGTACTTCGTCCACTATTAAAATTTCTGGCTCTAAGTGTGCTGCTACAGCAAAGGCTAAGCGCACATACATGCCCGAGCTATAGCGTTTTACAGGCGTGTCTATATATCGTTGGCAACCAGCAAAGTCCACAATTTCGTCGAACTTCGATTGTATTTCGCGTTTAGTCATTCCCAAAATAGCACCGTTTAAAAATATATTTTCTCGTCCGGTAAGTTCTCCGTGGAACCCAGTACCAACTTCAAGCAAACTAGCTATTCGTCCGCGTGCAGTTATGGTTCCTGTGGTGGGTCCGGTAACTCTACTTAAAATTTTAAGCAAGGTGGATTTTCCTGCTCCATTTGCTCCAATAATGCCAAGCACTTCGCCTTGCTGCACCTGTAAATTTATATCGCGTAAAGCCCACACATATTCAGATTTTCCTATTTGTGTGCGATCATTTTCTTCGCCAATTTTTAAATATGGGTCTTCTTTGCCACGCACTCTATACCACCATCGCCGTAGGTCGTCGCTCATAGTTCCTGTACCTACGTATCCTAATCTGTATTGTTTTGATATATTTGTGAGTTCTAAAATTGGAGTATTCATAAAAATCGTCCCTGCAAAATGTATTTAATTACAAATATAGTGTTTTTTAATGCTTAGTGCTTAGTGATGAATGCTTAATTTAATGATGAATGCTTAATGCTTAATGTTTAATGCTTAGTGCTTAGTGCTTAATGTTTAATGCTTAGTGCTTAGTGCTTAATGTTTAAATCATTCATCACTCATCATTCACCATTCATCATTCATCATTAATTAACGCAAATTAAATCATTTTTTTTGATTTTTGCTCAACTTATTTACATACAGATACCACAGCATGGCATTATTCTTTATATTTGCTTTATCAACATAAAATGTTTGCAGTGAAAAAAGTTTTAATTCTCGCCTATGATTTTCCACCCTATAACTCAATCGGAGCACAACGTCCGTATAGTTGGTATAAGTATTTTAAAGAATTTGGACTATATCCTATTGTGGTAACGCGGCATTGGGACAATCATATTTTAAATCCTATTGATTACTGCAAAGCAAGCACACAAAGAAATATACAATGCGAAACTGATGAATATGGTACAATATATCGCGTGCCACACACACCAAATATGCGCGATAGACTACTTATACAATTTGGCATTACACGATTTTCGGTACTGAGAAAAATATTGACTGCATGGTATATGTTTACAGAATATTTTTTTCCATATTTTGATGCAAAATATGGCATTTACACACAGGCAAATGCGGTATGTTTACAGCATGATATTTCGTACATTATTGCAAGCGGCGAACCGTTTTTATTATTTTCGTATGCTCATAAACTTTCAAAAAAGCACTCTATTCCTTGGATAGCAGATTACAGAGATGGATGGAGCACAAATTATAACAATACAAAAATAGAAACATTGTTTTTTAACAAAATCGAAAGAAAAATTATTTCCACCGCTTCTCATATCACAACCGTTTCTCCTGAATTTGTAGAGCAATTTCATGCTATTTCAAACAAACAAGTACATCTTATACTCAATGGTTTTTTTGAAGATACTCCCCTTGCCGATATTCAGCAAGATTCCTCACAATTTGTCATAAGTTTTGCAGGCACATTGTATCCCTATCAAGAAATAGAGTTGTTTGCACACGCCACAACTCTGCTTCCTCAGGAAATTCAAAAAAACATATACATACAGTGGATAGGATTAAATTTTTACATGGACCAAAAGCAACGAGTATTTACATTATTTTCAAAGAATGCGAGCACATATATTCAACATATTTTTACCCCACGCATTCCTCATGAAAAAGTATTTGAATTACTTCAAAAATCGTCAATTTTACTGCTTCCAGCCTCTGCAAATCATGCACAATTGTATGCAAAAATTTTTGATTATCTCCGTGTGCATCGCACAATACTTTTATTTCCATCTGATAATGGAACACTTTCGCATATTATTACACACACACAATCGGGAATAATATGTAATAATTCAACAGAAATAGCACAGGCATTAGAAAGATTATATGCAGAATGGAAAAGCAAAGGGTTTGTTAGCTGCAATTCACACAACATAGCCCAATATTCCCGAAAAGAACAGACAAAAAAAGTAGTAGAAATTATTACTACCATATAAGTATTGCACACATACGAATACAGAGAATTTGTATGCTATTAAAAAAAAATAGTACCTTGCATATTATTTTAATTGCTATTATGAAGCATAGTATATATTGTATTCTTTTATTGTGTATGTCAAGCATTGTACACGCCCAAATCACCCCCGACAAGCTTCCTAACCTTGCTGCTTGGTGGAGTGCCGATTCTATTACAGTTGGCAATGGCAATCCCATAGAAACATGGACAACAAACAACAATGAATATTTGTATGTAACACAATCCGCTGCAAACAAACGCCCTATATTGGTTGACAATGTGCTTAATGGCAAGCCGGTTGTTCGTTTTGATGGAGTTGATGATTATTTAGATGGGGGGGATATCTTAAATATTGGAAGTGAAGGAGCTACGTTTTTTATTATAGCAAAATCAAATGTTCCAAATGCTGCATATATTTCTAAATCATTATATGGCAATCAACCAAATAGATATGCAATAGAATATGATGCACAATGGTCAAAAGGTTTTGTGTTTCTGCATCATGATAATGTTAATAACAACAGCATTGAAACAGAAAACAATCCGTTTGGAAATGATGAAATGATTACTGTTACGGTAAATAATACTAACAAAACAAACGCTTTATTTATTAATGGTTTTTTAATTGATTCTAAAGCTATAAGTGGTTTAGCAATGAGTTCTTCATTTAATTTTTTAATAGGCGGATATAACAACACCTTAGGTTTTACACCTCCACAAGATGGCTATTACCTCAACGGCGACATAGCAGAAATCATTATTTACAATCGTCCTCTTTCGCAGTTAGAACGACAAGAAATTGAGAATTATTTACGTCTTAAATATTTTCCTTCGGAGTATCGCCCAGCTGTTGATTTAGGTGCAGATATTGTAGAATCGTACAATCTTGCTCCTATTACTATTTCGGTGCCCGTAGAACCGTATTATGTGAGTTACGAATGGAATACAGGCGCCACAACACCTTCAATTGATGTTACAAAATCGGGTACATATTGGGTTACGGTATATGATGATTGGGGATATATATATAGCGATACTATACGTGTGCAAAAACCCGATATTACTGCTATTTCTGATACTACGCTCTGTGCAGGAGAAACGCTTGTGTGGGATTGTGGTTTATCTGGTGCATACACCTACAATTGGTCAACAGGCGAAAGTTCTCAATCTATTTCTATTTCATCTGCAAACGATTATTGGGTAAATGTACAAGATAGTTTTGGAGCAATGCTCTATTCTGACACTGTGCATGTTGCAGTAAGCACCTTTGCACAAGAAGCCTCTTTAGGACCAGATACAGCAAGTTGTCAAGGAAATAGCATTGAGCTACTAACAAGAAAAGATGATGCTCACTCATATCTCTGGAATGATGGTTCAACTAAACCTAAGTTTGTGGTAAACACTGCTGGCACATATTCGGTAATTGTTTCGGATATATATGGCTGCACGCTTTATGATACTATTGAGGTTACAATTAAAGGTCTGGCTCCCGAAGTTCGTATTTCTGCAGAAAATATATGCTTTGGGCAATCTACCAAATTAGAAAATATAACTATTCCAACCGATGGCACTGCGGTTATAGCTACGCAATGGGTTTTTGGTGCTGATACGCTTACAGGCAATGTTATTCATAAAACATTTTTGCACATGGGTACCAATACTATGCGGGTAATAGCCGAAACAGAATCTGGGTGCTTTGGCGTTCTTGACACTTCTGTATATATTGGACAAGTGCCTATTTCACATTTTTCGCCCCCGCGAGCATGCACACATAACAATATTGAGTTTATTAATACAGGAACGATACAGTCGGGCTATATTCAAAATAGTATATGGAATATTAATGGCATGTCATATTCTGGAAATTCGTTCACACATTCATTTGATACTATTGGTGTGTATCCTGTATATTTACAATCTATATCAAATTTAGGCTGTACGCATGATACTACAATTACTGTGGAGGTTCGGGAATCGGCGGAATTGCAGTTTGTGTATAATAAAACCTGCCAAAACGAAAAAATGTTCTTTTTTGATAAAACCACATATAAACCAGAAAACTCACCTGTTGATGGTAATTGGTATGTAAATGATGTGGAATTTCCGCAATATTCTGTGTTTGGTAAAACTTTCACAACGCCTGGTAAATATGCTATTGCATTAGAGGTAACTACTATAAATGGATGTACAAATCGCGTATCTGATACTATTACTATATATGAAGCTCCTGTATTTGACAGCCTTAAAATATATGGGTGTAATTTGCAAGAAATCACATTGCAAGAATACACAAATACGTTTAATCAAAATGTAGTTTCTTACACATGGGATATAGATTCTATAGGTATTCGTGTTGAAAAAAATCCTGTGGTTGTATATAAAAATACGGGGATATATCCATTTACATTAGAAATAACAACCGAGCATGAATGTATTGGTAAAGCACAAGGAAAAATATATGTGCAAGAACCTCCTGTTGCTGATTTTACATTTTATCCTGAATTTGGTGCTGCTCCTTTAGAAGTGGAGTTTTTTAATACCTCCAAAGGGGCGGTTGCATACAGTTGGCGTTTTGAGGAAAATACAATTTCTCACGAAACAAATCCTCGTTACGAATTTTCATTGCTCGACACTTCCTATGCTCATTTAACTGTGTTTTCAAGTTATAATTGCGTTGATTCAATAGCAAAACATATTCCTATAGATTTAAAAAATCAACAAATTAAAATCATGTCGGTGTCATATCACATCACCGATAGAGGCTTTTTGCAATATACGGTGCAGGTAGCAAATACTGGAAATGCTCCTATTCATATGATTGAATTTTTATTAGAAAATCCCAATTCTCCTACCATTGCCGAAACATGGAAAGGATTTTTAGAGGTTGGCAGCAGTCTTACGTATTCTTTTGTGAGTACTACTAAAATGGCTGACAGTAAAACCCCGCCATATTTATGTGTAATTGGAAACATTATAAGTCAGGATATTTATAAAATATATTATGCTGATAGCATGTGCGTTGATTTTAATAATAAACTTACGCTTTTTTCAATCGCTCCAAATCCTGCTGATGATTTTATCACAATTACACTAAGCACTCCTGATGAAGGTGATTTTAGTATTGAATGTTACAACGCTCAAGGTAAAGTGTGTAGCAAACAAGTGTTTACGAATATTACCGCTGGCATACAACAGATTCAAATAGAAACACATAATTTGAGTGTGGGTATCTACACGCTTCGTGTAAAAAAAGGAGCTAAAAAAATTGATTCTCAATTTATTATTAGCAGATAATGTATTGGTATGCTCAAAAAAACATCTGATGTTAAAAAAGAATTGGTAATTTATTTGTGAAAAATTCTTTTCATAATAGTTTTATTTGATATTTGTAATAAAAACACATAAAAATGAGTAAAATAGCACTTATAACTGGCATTACCGGACAAGACGGAGCGTATTTAGCCGAATTTTTATTAAAAAAAGGATATGTTGTTCATGGTTTAAAACGCCGTTCGTCATTATTTAACACCGACAGAATTGACCATTTATATCAAGACCCACATGTTGAAAATAGAAATTTAATTCTCCATTATGGTGATTTAACTGATTCTATGAATCTTACTCGTATTATTCAAGAGGTGCAACCCGACGAAATTTACAACCTTGCGGCTATGAGTCATGTGCAGGTGAGTTTTGAAATGCCCGAATATGTTGCAAATGCCGACGGCGTTGGTACACTCCGCATTTTAGAAGCAGTGCGTTTATTAGGTTTGACAAAAAAAACGCGTATTTATCAAGCATCTACCTCTGAACTCTATGGTTTAGTGCAAGAGGTGCCACAATCAGAAAAAACACCGTTTTACCCGCGCAGTCCCTATGCGGTTGCAAAATTATATGCATATTGGATTACGGTGAATTATAGAGAAGCGTATGGTATGCATGCAAGTAACGGTATTTTGTTTAACCATGAATCGCCTATTCGGGGCGAAACTTTTGTTACGCGTAAAGTAACACGGGCTATTAGTCGCATTGCTCTTGGAATGCAAGAAAAAGTATTTATGGGAAATCTTGCAAGCAAACGCGATTGGGGACATGCAAAAGATTATGTTGAAGCACAATATCTTATTCTACAACAAGATACTCCAAGCGATTATGTAATAGCAACAGGCATTACAACCTCTATTCGAGATTTTATTCGCATGGCGGCAAATGAAGTGGGAATTGAAATGGATTTTGAAGGTGAAGGAGTTAACGAAAAGGGATTTATTGCATCTGTTGATGCTAAAAAATTTACTACGGTTGTTGGGGAACAGTTTCTTGAACAAATTTTACAGCGAGCAAAAAACAATAAATACATTGTGGGTGTTGACCCCGCGTATTTTAGACCTACCGAAGTGGATTTGCTCATAGGAAATCCTGCAAAATCTCAGTCGGTACTTGGCTGGAAACCAAAATATAATTTATCGGAATTGGTACAAGATATGATGCATTCTGATATTAAATTAATGCAAAAAGAAACATATTTACGAGAAGGCGGGTATAGAACAATGAATTATTTTGAATAAAATCACACTCAAAACACATGTCTTTCTTATGGTTTGTACGTTTCAATTGCATTTTTATAGTTTACATTTTCACATTTCTATATAATGAACAAACATTCAAAAATATATATTGCCGGACATTTAGGTTTAGTTGGTTCGGCAATATGGAAAATATTGCAACAAAAGGGATATACAAATCTCATAGGAAAAACAAAACAAGAATTAGATTTAATGAACGCTGATGCGGTACATGATTTTTTTGCACAAGAAAAACCTGAATACGTAATTTTAGCAGCAGCAAAAGTGGGGGGAATTATTGCAAACACCACATATAGAGCACAATTTATTTATGAAAATCTTATGATTCAAAATAATGTGATTCATAATGCGTATGTGCATGGAGTTAAAAAATTGCTGTTCTTAGGAAGCACCTGCATTTACCCAAAAGATGCTCCACAACCTATGTCTGAAGATAGTTTGCTTACATCGCCTCTTGAATACACAAATGAACCATACGCAATTGCAAAAATTGCAGGTATTAAAATGTGCGAAAGCTATAATTTGCAATATGGAACAAATTTTATTTCTGTAATGCCAACAAATTTATACGGACCGCATGATAATTTTAATTTGGAAACTTCGCATGTGCTTCCGGCACTGATTCGTAAAATTTATTTGGGTTCATGCATAGAAACCCATAATTGGGAGGCTATTCAAGATGATGTAAATACTCGTCCGATTGAAGGAATTACAGGAAAAAATTCACAAAACGAAATACTCGAAATCCTTGCAAAATATGGTATAGAATGTAAAAATATAACAGCAAAAAAACCGCATGTACGTATTGAAATTTGGGGTACGGGAAAGCCACTTCGTGAATTTTTATGGAGCGAAGAAATGGCTGCGGCATGCGTGTATTGTATTGAAAATATTGACTTTAAAGATGTGCAAGAAAACAATCCCGAAGTGCGTAATACACATATAAATATTGGAACAGGTAAAGATATTTCAATTCATGATTTAGCATATACTATTAAAAAAATTGTAGGTTTTAAAGGTGAACTGTTTTTTAACAGCTCAAAACCCGATGGTACTATGAAAAAACTTACAAATCCTTCAAAAATCCATGCCTTAGGATGGCATCATTCTATTGAAATAGAAGAAGGTATTCAGAAACTATTAGAGTGGTACACGCAATAAAAAAGAATTATTCTTCGGCGTTTTTATTTTTTTTACTCATTC
>JAAYPM010000141.1 GCA_012519815.1 Bacteroidales bacterium | reverse complement strand
TTTCGAAATTTCAGATTCAGACGAGAAACCGCCCCCAAGTATTGCAATATTTTTTTTCATAGTACCAATTATATGTACGTTTGTATATAGTTTTCTAATTTTTGATTGTATGCATCTATACACTGTTGCACCAACATGTTTTGTGGAGCAAAGGTATAGTTTCCTAAAACAGCAATAGGCAAAATTTTAGGTGAAGTTCCAGTAAAAAATGCCGCATCAAATTGCGCAATTTCCGATAAAGCGATATTTCGTTGTTGCACATCAATTCCCATTTCATGTGCAATTTGAATAGTGTTTTCGCGAGCTATACCACACAAAACACTTTCAGAAGATGCAGTTACAAGTGATGTTTTATGTACAAAAAACACATTTGTTCTGCTCCCCTCTCGAACCATTTGATTTTCATCAACATATACCACATCAAACACAGCTTTTCGAATAATTTCCTGATTTGCAAGCGTTCTGATATGCAATTCCTGCTTAATGTTCGGGTCTTTTCGTTGTGCATGAAAAAAATCTGCAGCAACTCCATTTTTATACATATCGGCAGTTGGATACGAGTGTGCAATTTGATATATACAAAAAGAAGGAGTTGCATCATGATAATAGACAATACGCACATTTCCTTCGTGTAATTTTTCATGTTTCAAAAAAAGCATAAGAGCACTACGCAGCTTGTTTTTTGGTATCACATACGGAAAACCAGCCAAAACAAACGAACGAAAAAAGCGATTTGCATGTTGTTCTAAAAACAAAGGCACACCTTGTTTAATACGAATCACATCATAAAAAACCTGTGTAGTAAGAGGTGCAGAAACATGTATAGCCTCTTCGATTTGAGAATCAACCAACACATAGTTTGAAATACAACCGGGAATCATTGCCTTTATTATTTTAGGTCAAATATACACACTTTTCCAATTCCCAATTATTGTTATCCAACAAAATAATCAACAAGTATAGGCAGGTTATAAACACAATTTGTATAATAAAAAAAATCACTGCTGTTTCATTTACTCATTGAATTTACATTTTTCTAATTATTATCTGTACTTGTTTTTCACAAAAACATAAAACAAATTATCAAAACTTGCAAAATTTACAAGTTTTGATAATTTTTGGAAGATTCAATATAATATGTCAAAACTCAATCGTTTATGGCGGTAAATAAACAAATAAATCAAATAGTCAAATGAATCAAATAAATTAATCCCTTACACAACGAACAGAAAAACCAGCTCTTTTATCGTAATCAGCCCTGAGAAACAAGCTTGTATTTTCACCAACATTCACATACAAGGCATGATCAGTATCAGTTTCTGTAGCAGTCCACCAATTACCGAAGGAACCTATCCAGCTAAAATCGCCATTATCAGAGCGTAAACCTCCTAATAGGGCTTTAAAGGCGTTTTCTTTTAGTTTGTCTCCAGTTACATCGTTTCCACCCAAATCTTTTACTAACTCTGTCCATTCCTCATCGGTGGCTACGTGCCAGCCTGTGGGGCAAAGTTTTTTAGTATTTACGGCGTGCCAATTGTATAACGCACCATACATAATACCATCGCCAGGACTGTTATTGTACCAACAATAAGCGCCTGAAGATAGATTTTTCCACTCATTATTATCAATAAGGTTGGGTATATCCGTGCTGTCATTATATTTTGTGGTTTTAAGATTTTCGCCCAACCACATAAAATCTCCAATGGTTAAAGTAGAGTAAACATTACCGTCAGCATCAGTAACAGTGTTCTCGTTAACTATCGGTTCTTTTACATCTGAATTGTCTTGATTATTTTGATTATCTGAATTATTAGGATTTTCGTTGTCTTTAGTGCAATTTGTTACTAATAACACTGAGAATACGGCTATCATACTGAGCTGAATCCATATTTTAATCTTTGTTTTTTTCATGATTTTATGTTTTTGTTTTATGCTGTTGATAGTTTTTCTTTATAGACTTATTCCCAAGTAACTTGCTTGGAGCAAATGCTGATTTTGGTTCAAAAGTTTACAAATATGAGACCACGAAATGTGTCCAGACAGCATCTGGACACTTTCATATTCCATATAGAACTTTCTGATATACGTTTTTCCTTACATTAAGAACAATATGCTTAATGCTTTCTAATAGATGATTATCAATATATTTTAATTTTTTTTCCATAGTACAAAAATAATAAAATGAAATTAGCTTATTGAGCGTTTTAATTGGATTTACATATTTCTTATTTTCTTAATATCCATGGATATGGGAGTCCATATCCAACCTTAAACCCAAAATATGCTGATTTTAAATCAAAATTTGACGGTATTCCAACAAAGGTAGAAAAACTTAAAAACCAGCCGCATAAAACCTCAAAGTTAATATAATCAACGTTGTATGTTTTTAGGTTTAATAAGGGTTCTAATTTTAAACCATAATTCATTCCAATCCAATGAATTTCTCCATAGTATAAAAATAGTGATGAATAATTAGTTTGAAACATTCTATTATATGATACTGCGGTGGAAATATGTTTTTGTTTTTCATTTTTAGCTTTTAATAATTGTCCAAAAATATAATATGAAGCATAAAAATTATTTTTATACCCATTTTCAGAAAAAAGACCTCCATATTTTATTTCATGCGGTAGGTATCCATGTGAGAAACATTCATTGTTCTTTCTTTCATTAATCAAGCTGGGGTTATTACTTTCTTGCCATAAATAAGCATTTACAATATGATTAGAAATGTTATTGTTATGATATTTGCTACCATAATATTTTTTACCATACGAATAGTAATAGTTGATGTGCACGTTAGAGGTATCTATTTTAGTTAATTTATCTAATTCTGTTGTGTCTATAAGAATAGTAAATTTCCAAAAATCATTATATGTATCTCCTACATAAATCCAGTATCGGTTATTATTAATATACAGAGCAATATAATTGATGTTATTAATTTGATTTGAATAATTTATAAAATGATTTTGAGAATGTGAATTTTCTTTATGTATTTTCAAGTATTGTTTAATTGAATATGTATTATTATCAATAGTAGC
>JAAYPM010000140.1 GCA_012519815.1 Bacteroidales bacterium | reverse complement strand
TTATTGAGTTGTTCTTTGCTATTTTCTATTGCGTTTTCTATTTCATTAAATTCATCCTGAAATTCGGGTAAAGAAAATGCTTGGTTTAATTCTTCATTTTTTTCTTGTATATTTTTATACGAATCTTTAATGTCTTTCAGGCTTTCTTGTGTTTTTTCCTGTGCATTTTGTGCCTCTTCTTTTGAGAGATTTCCAGAATCAAATTCTTCACGAATTTTTTCTTCTTGTTGTGCTAATTCTTTGAGATTTTGTGCAGTAGATTCAATTTTTTGTTCAATTTCGGCGCGTTTTAATAGTTCTAAATCTCTATCTAATTGTTTCGAAAGCTCTTCCATAGAGAGTTTCATATCATCGGTTAGTTTGAAAAAATCGTCGCGTTTAAAATTTTCCATGAGTGCATTAAATTCATCAAATAATTTTTGCAGCTCATCATCTATAAGATTTTGTAATAATTCTTGAATTTGCTTTTGTTTTTCAACCATTGCTTGTTGTTCGGGCGATAGCTGTTCTTGCATGCGTGTTTTTTGTTCAAAAAGCGTATTTGCTTCTTGTAGAGTTTGTTGTAAAGCCTGCTGTTTTTGTTTAAAATCTTCAAGTAACTGTGCACGTTCCCAATCGGATATATTTTGATTTAACAGTTTTATGCGTGTTTGCTCAATTTCATCTATTATTTCTTGGCTTATTTCCATGCCTTTATCCATAGCCTTAGAAATTTCATTGCTCATATACTCTTGGTGTATTTGTGTTTCTTTTTGCGTAGGGATAGCAAATAAAGAATGTGATGTTTTACTTGACTTAGGTCCGTGAAATTGGTCATTATCAAATACTTCAAAATAATATATAATACTATCTTCTTCTAAAATATCAGTAAATGTGTGCATATAATAAAATTCTTGCATAGGTACATGTTCTGAAATGGGAATAGGAATGCTTGTTATATTTTCGGGATGTTTTGTATTAAACCATGTAAAATGTAACAGAGTAAATCCATAATCATCAGATATTTTTCCTTTAAAGTAATATGTAAAGTAATGTAGGCTGTCTTTTTGATAATTTGTTTGTATTGTAGGATATAAGTCGGGAATAACAGTGCTTGTATGTTGAATAATATCATATGAATTAAAATATGAATTTTTACCTTGAATAGTATATTGAGTTGTTTTTGTAGCAAGCTGATTTATACTAAAATACATTTTTTTATTTTGTGCATAAAGACGTGTACTGTCTATAAAATTTGTAAGCCATAAGGAATCGGTATGATTTGTTCTAATATTCCATTGTAATTTAGTGCCTATAGGAACCGTAATGTCTGCCACATTTTTTGTTGTAAAACTCTCTATATGTGTGTATTTTGGTGGTTCTGCTATAATAGTAAATTCTATTATTTGAGGCACAGGCTCTACAAGTACAGTAAAATTTTGCGATGTGTATTTGTCCGCTTCGCAATAAAAAGTAAACGAATTATTACAGTTTTTTACGGTATATTCAAAATTTGTTTTACTTGTTTGTTGCATATAAAACGAGGTGTTGCCAACTACAAAATACACACGTTGTGGCACATAATCGCCTTGTATAGAGATGTATGCTGTAAAATCATCGCCTTTTGTAATTGTTGTGCTTGTGTTTTTTAAATGAAAAGTAAATGGAGCTGGTTTTTCGTACACATTTGTGTAATGTATAATGCGATTTGCACCTTGAAAAAACACTTCAGGAAAAAGAATATAAATAATTATAAATGAGGCTATAGCTATACCAAAAATTCGTATATATTTTGATGTTGTTTTATAATCAATGGCAGAGGTAAATGGAATAGGTTTTAGCTTTGTTATTTTTTGATTTATTGCTGCTATTGCCAATGCATTATCGGTGTTTGAATGTTCGTTTGATAATTGTAGCGTGTTTAAAAGGCTATCTTTAATTTCGGGAAAATGTTTAGAAATTATATGCGAAGCCTCTTCATAGCTTAATGTTTTTCCAATACGAAAAATATGAAAAAGTGGTACAACTATATAATGCCATAATCCAATAAGACTGAGAATAATAGAGCTGTAAAAAATTATTGTGCGTGTGTTTGGCGAAAGAAATGAAACGTATTCAACAAAAAAAATGCTCGAAAAATAAATAATCGCTCCTATTACAAAAAGAATACATCCTTTTAATAATTGAGTGCGATAATACTTTGAAATAAAAGTATCAAGTTTTTTAAGTAATATGTGTATGTCTGTGCTCATGTAACATTATTTTGACAACCATGGCTCAGGATTTAATTTTTGTAGTTGATTCCAAATTTGTAGCTGTAACACGGTAACCCCCGTTTCTGGATCGGTATAAATTGTTCCAAGTTCTTGTTTTGCCGATACTTTTTGACCAGCTTTTACCCGAACATTTATTAAGTTATCATATACTGTGTAATATTGCCCGTGTTTTATTAAAACTGCAGTATTACGTCCGGGAATAACTACAATTTTTGAAACTGTTCCATCAAAAATAGCACGAGCCTTAGTGCCTTTTGTCGTAGAAATATCAATACCATTACACTCTACCTCAATAGGTAAGGTAGGGTGTTTATATGTGCCAAATTTTTGAGTAATTCTGCCGTTAGCCGAGGGCCATGGAAGATTTCCTTTGTTTTCGGCAAAATTTTTTGAAATAATATTGTCTTGCGGAGTAGCTTTTGCGGCACGTGCTGCTTCTTTTATTAACTCTTCAATTTCTTTGTCTAATTTTTTTGCAAGTAATTGTTTTTGTTGCAATTGTTTCTTCAATTCTTGTTGTCGAGATTGTAATTGCTGCAAAGCTTGTGATTCTTTAGATTTATCTTGTGAAAGTCGTTGTTTTTGTTTTTGTTCTGTGCCTAATAAATTCTTTTTTTGCGATAATAAATTTTGCTGTGTTTTTATATGATTTTTTATACTGTCTTGATATAGTGTTATTTCCTCTGAACGTTCTATCATATAATTTGAATAAAAATGCAAATATTGAATTCGATTATATGCTTGATTAAAATTATCGGCTGATAAAACAAAAATAAGCTGATCATATGAATTATGTACTTTGTATAATGTAAACAAAATCAATGAATATTCTTTTTGTAGTTGTTCAAGTTGCGATTCTAACGAACGAACTAAGGCTTTAGAAACGGTTATGTTTTTTTCTATTTCGGTAATTTCTCTTGTTATTGTAAGTAAATACGATTCGCGTAAGTTAATTTGCTGATTTAGTAAACTAAGTCGTTCTACAGTAATTTTTTTTGTTTTTTCGGCTTCTTGAATTAATCTATTAGTTGCCGCAATTTCTTTTTTTGTTTTTTCGGCTTCGGCTCTAATTTTATCAATGTTTTTATTTTGTGCATATACTGTCCCTATAGCACCGCTTACAATGAGTACTGTACATAAGAAAACACGTGTAAAAAAACATTTTATTGCCATGCGGTAAAGTTAGGGTTTATTGTAAAAGGAAACGAGATATTTTCATTAAATTCTATTTTGCTATATTCAATTGACATAGAGAGTTTTATTTCTTTTTGTTTCGTTTTTAATGATATATTTTGTGGAAAAAAAATAGAGTCAATATCTATAAATTTTTCATAATTTAAAGTAAGAGACGCTTGTTTTGTATAATCATCAATTTTTGTTTGTAACAGGCGAAGCACCTCGGTAGAAATGGAGTATTCTTGTGAATATGTTTTTTTATTGCTTTGATTTTTATTTTTTTGTTTAAATACAATTTCATTTTTCTTGTAATTTGGCTCGTATTCATTAAACATATTCACAAGTGCCGAATCGGAATGATTGGGATATATCCAAAGTTCGTTGAGAAAAAATGCTTGTAGTATAGAAAATGATATGGGAAACCCTACAAAATCTTGAAAAACTTGATATTCACCAGCATAATAGGTACGTGATAATTTATTTATAATATACACACTGTCTGGCGTGATTTTGCAACGAAATGCTTCAATTAAAAGTGGAGATAAACTTATCCAAATTATACTGTCTTTTTGAATTCGAATGCTTCCTTTTGATTCAATTGTTTTTTCGCTTGTGATTTTTGTAAGAAACCGTGCCGAAAATGTGGAATAATTGCCATATTGATATTGTATTGAATCAAGAAGATTTTGTGTTTCAATTTTCTTTAATTCTTTATGTACCGTGCTGGTTTTAGTACTTCTACATGATACTAAAAATAGAAAAACACAAAAAAACAGTATAAAAAACTTACTCATATATTTTTATTATTTCTGCAAAAATAACAGTTTTCCTTGAATATCAATCGTTCCTCCCAATTCCTTTGCTCTATTCCATGCATCTATTGCGTGCTGTGTTTCGTTTTTTAGATATAATAAATCGCCTAAAAATTCTACATTTTCGGCATTTGGATATTTTTGTATTATGGTTTGAAGTACATGTATTGCTTCAGAAATTTTTTGTGTGTTATATAAAAGAAAAGCAGAAATATAGTTGTTTTTACTGTCATTGGGTTTTTCTTGCATACATAATTCAACTAATTGAGAAACATGCTGATAGTCTTTGTTTTGTTGTGCAAAAATGTACGCATAATTTTGTCGATATTCATATACCGTTGAATCTAAATTGTATGCCTGTGTAAGTAATGTTTCTGCATGTTCTATGTTTTGTGTTTTAAAATAAGCACGTGCTAATGTGCTTATAATTTGCGATTTAGATTTTTTTTGAAATGCAAAATGTAATGATGATTCTAATAAATCAATAGCCTGTGTGTATGCTCCAAAATGCATATAATTGTTGGCAATTGCTATATAAAATGGAATGTGAAGCGGATATGTTTCAATAGCAGTTTGCCCTATAAAAATAGCACTGTCTGCATTGTTGTCTTGTTCTTCTAATTCTATAAGCCTTGTATATAACTTAATTGATGGTTTTGAAAGTGTTTTATAATAGAGCGGTTTCGATTTTTTTTGAAGGCTGTCTGTTTCATAATACAAATTAGCTAATGCAAGGCTTATTTCGTTATTATTTGGATATAAAGAATCCATTTTTTGTGCAATATCAAATCGAGCGTTGTATAAATTTGAATGTGTAGATGTTGAAAGTATAAATGTATTGAATGCTTTTAGTTTTGTTTCTACATGTATAGAATTAGTTTCAATAATTGAATTAATTGTATGTAAAAGAGAATCTTGCATGTTTTGTATAAAAAATAATTCTGCTTTATATATCATTACTTCATCTGTGTACGCTTGTTGATGAATAACTGTATTGTAAAGATTGAGTGCTGTTTCATATTCTTGTATAAGAGAATGTATGTTTGCAAGAATAAGTACATATTCTGTTTTGTGTGGATATCGAGAAATAAGTGTGGTAAGTTCCTGAATCGCACTTGAATAGTTTTTGTCAGAAGCGTAATATCGTGCTTTGTTTCGTAATATAGTTTCGTTGGTACCAAATTTTTTTTCAATTTTTTTGAGTGTGGCTATTGCTTTTTTATTGTTTTCCATAGAAAAATATAGTTCTGCAATAGTATATGATATATTTAAATTTTTAGGATGTTTTTTTTCAAGCAATGTAAGTGTTTGAATATGTTTTTCGGGTTTATTCCACGATTCATATATTTTTGCAAGAAACGTATATAAATCTTCATTTTGAGGAGAAAAATTTATGGCTTTTTGAATTGCTTTTTCTGCTTCTTCATAGTTTTGCATTACAAAATGTATTTGAGCAATTTCGTATAAAACTGCCGAACTTGATTTATTTATTTGTAAGCAATCATAATACAGAGCAAGTGCTTCGGTATATTCACGCCGGTTTTTATGCAAATTCCCTTGAATAAATAACTCATTAAATTTGTTT
>JAAYPM010000139.1 GCA_012519815.1 Bacteroidales bacterium | reverse complement strand
CACGAGCCTCTTCGGGCATATGCGACATAGCACCAAGTAAATCTTGTGAAGAATCACGGAATCCTATACCTCGAGAACTTCCAAATCCTAATTGATATAAAGATAAATATCGCGACCAATTTTTAGTAGTATGGCATTGGCGAGGATTATGAACATTTATCATAGAATTAAACGAAGCATCTGGTGATTCAACATGCATAACCGATAAATAATCGTCCCACCATGTAGCTAAATCAGAAAAAGCCTTATCAACATTTGCAAGATTTCTATATTTTGTTATTTCCTCTTGCGCCTGTTCTAAGGAATCTTTTTGCGTTAATTGCGTTACCGTTCTTTCTGTTGCACCATTTTTAAGCGTGCCAAATTTAATAAGTAATGCAGCAACATTATCGCCACGTAAACATTCAGAATTAGACAATTCTTCATTTTGTAACGAAAGTGGATTTGCAAACGAACCATATTCAAAATCACCTAAAAACTCTCGTCTATCACCTTCAAAAGAAGACACGGGACGATCTGCTGTAACAAGATTTACCGCAAATGCTTTTTTCATAAATGCATATTGCTCTATAACAACATGTCCTGTTGGTTCTTTATATGCATTCACAGTCATTGTTTGTGGCACCCAGTCAGCATTTGTTAATTGTTTTAACGCATCAAAGTGTGTAAATTCATATACAGGAATTACATCAACCTCTAAATCTTTTCCAGAAATATTAGTTACTTTAATATCTTGCAATACTGTTTGAGAACCTTGCGGCACAAACACTGTAATTTCCATTTTCAATCCATACGCTTCTACCACCCATTTTGTGTACGATAAGCCAATATGACATTTAAATGAATCTAATTTTTTTAATGTAGGTGTAAAAAATGGCGAAAACACATTGTATGAGCCATCAGCATTTTTTATACGCACATACACTGTAGAGCCTTTAAAATCAGATTGTGGCATTTGTGCAATATATTTTGTTATTCTGTTTAAAGCGGGGTCGCCTTTACAAATAATAGCACCACCTGTGTTGTCAACTATACCACCAAAATCCAATGTTCCTACATAATTTATCCATTTAATGGGTGTTTTAGGAGTGGTAATTACATACTCTTTGTTCTCGTCATCAAAAAAACCGAATTGCATAAGTAATTGTTTTTAAATGTTTATATTAAGTACGTTATGAATACTAATTAGTAGATATAATTAAAAATATTCATAATAAAGTTTTACAAAAATAACATCTAATTTGAAATAGCGAAGTAAAAACAACAAAAAATGCACTTTTCACTTTTACACATCAATTTTATTCTGACACAACACCAATCATATAATCCTGATTTTCAACAAATTTAAGCATTACATCTATCTGAGAATTACGAATATCAACATTTGATTTGCATTGCACTTTTATATAATTATCGGTGTAACCCGTATAAATCCCTTGTTTGGTTTTTGTTTCAAACAACACAGGGCGTATTATATTAGTATTCGCAGCATGAAATTTTTGTCGTAACGAATCAGAAATATGGTGCAAATGCTCGCTTCGCTTATTTCTTTCTGCAATTGGTACCTTTGGTTCAATGTGTAAAGCAGCAGTATTTTCGCGTTCAGAATATGTAAATACATGCAAATATGATATTGGTAATTGCTGTATAAAATCGCATGATTCTTGAAATGCTTCATCGGTTTCACCTGGTGTACCAACAATAACATCAACCCCAATACAGGCATGAGGCATTTTTTGTTTTATTTCGTGCACTTTTTGTGCAAACGTTTCTCGCACATATCTCCGTTTCATAAGCTTCAACACCTCATTTGAACCCGACTGTAAAGGAATATGGAAATGAGGCATACAAATATTTGAATGTGCAACAAAAGAAACAATATCTGATGTTATTAAATTTGGTTCAATAGAAGAAATTCTTAAACGCTCTAATCCTGCAACAGTATCTAATTTTTGCAATAATTCAAAAAAAGATTCACCCGTAGTTTTACCAAAATCACCAATATTTATACCTGTTAAAACGATTTCTTTTATACCGTGCGACACTATTTTTTCTGCCTGATTTACAATAGTTTGTATAGATGCATTGCGACTTTTGCCTCGTGCTAAAGGAATAGTACAATACGAACAAGCATAATCGCACCCATCTTGCACTTTTAGAAAAGAACGTGTACGTGCTAATGAATATGAGTTTACAAAATTGTGAACATACGAAATATCACACGATGAAATTAATTTTGAAGTTGAAGTTTGCGAAAACTCTTGAATTTTTTCATGAATATTAAATTTATCTTGTGCACCCAAAATTATAGAAACGCCAGATAATTCAGATAATTCTTGTGGTTTTAATTGAGCATAACACCCTATAACTATCACACAAGCCAAAGGATTTTGTCGCAAAGCTTTACGAATAGCATATCTACTTTTTTTATTTGCAGATTCAGTTACACTACAGGTATTAATTACATAATAATCAGCAGCTAATGAAAACGAAACTCGCTTATACCCTTTGTCTTGCAAATCATTTGCAATAGCATCTGTTTCTGCATAATTTAATTTACATCCAAGTGTATAAAATGCAATTGTTTTATTCATATAAACCCATTGTGCATTTAAAAATTAATAAAAAAAGTTGCCTGCCCTACAAAAACCATATATTTAACTGACTTTCAGGCAACTAAACAACACAAATATTTTATTCAAAATTATGAATTTATATGAGAAAATCTTTCAAAAGATTAAAATTTATTTTGATTTTACATACGTTAAAGAACAAAAAAGGCAATTATGAATTCACAATTGCCTTTTTTGTAATGAGAAATATATAGCTTATTCCTGTTTTATGAGTTTTTCTATAAAATACGTATTGCTCACAGTTTTAATTTTAATAATATACATGCCTGGAAGCAATTGTACTGTAGGAATAGTAACAGTTTGATTACCTTGTACATTATGTTGTATCAGCTTTTTTCCTTCTATAGAATATATTTCAATATTCTGAATTCCATCGGCATAAAAAACAGATACATACTCTTTGGAAGGATTTGGAGCAATTAGCATTGTATTAGCTATATGATCTATGCTCACATCTGGGTCTGGTTCTATTGGTATATCTTTAGTTACACCACCATTGGTAGTTCGTAAAAATCCTTTATTGTAACTTATAACACCAATTTGGTCATTATACATATGTAGTTTGTTTATAGACACTACTGTATCTTCTTTAGAAAGGAATTCATACGATTGTTTTTCCCAACTACTTCCACCATCATTGGTTACATATATGTCTGTAGAATTGGTTATCCACCCTTTTTGAGCATTTACAAAAAACGCATTTTTCACCTCAGATATTGGTAAATTAGTGAATTTTACCCATGATTCTCCCCCATCGGTAGTTTTGTATAATGCTGCACCAAAATATGTTAAAACATATACTTCAGAATCAGACACTGCATGTATAGTATGGAAATAAAAGGCTGTTGTGTTTAGGTCTTGTGCTTGCCATGTAGCACCGCCATCTGTGGTTTTAAATACATTACCATCTTCGCCAGTAACCCATCCTACATGTTTGTTCACAAAGCTCATATTTGAAATATCATCAGTTGTAGATATTGGTATTTCGCTCCAAGAATCGCCACCATCTGTTGTTTTCCATGCTTTTCCTGAAATTCCTGTAGCATACCCAAAAGTAGCATCTATAAATGTAATACTCTTAATTTCATACGAAGTTGAGAGTATTTCACTCCAATTTTCGCCGCCATCAGTTGTTTTATAAATCATCCCTTTGTAGTTTTTACCTGCAGCAATAAAACCTGTATTATTATCAATGAAATATACATCGTTAAAATTCCATTCTGTTTGTGAAATATAAAAGTCTAATTTTTCCCAAGTAATTCCGCCATCAGTTGATTTTGCAACTATAGGGTTATATTTGAAATTAAAAAGATGGTCGCCAACTCCATACACTACAGAAGCAGAAGGCATGTGAATTTTT
>JAAYPM010000138.1 GCA_012519815.1 Bacteroidales bacterium | reverse complement strand
CAGCCTCTGCCATAGGTAAAGCAACAAGCGTAAACGGACTGTTATTTTGTGTTCTAAATGATTGTAATTCTTGCTCCATAGCATGTAATTCTTCATAATGTTCATCATGAATATCAGTACATTGCACATACATAATAGTATGTTCATTTACAAAGCGCGCCAAAGTATCTATATGTCCATCAGTATCATCGCCAGCTAAATATCCATGATTAAGCCATAATATTGTATGCACACCAAAATACGCACACAAACGTTCTTCTATTTGCATACGCGAAAGATGAGGATTTCTATGCTTTTCTAACAAACATCGTGAAGTTGTAAGCAACACACCATTTCCATTTGATTCAATAGCCCCACCCTCAAGCACAAAATCGTTACAATCAATATATTCAGCATGTGGAAATGCATTCTGTTGCATCAATTGTTTTGTAATACGAGTATCTAAATCAGCAGGAAATTTTTGTCCCCATCCATTAAACTGAAAATCATGAAGATACACCGTACCATGTTTAAACACAGAAATTCCACCATGATCACGTGCCCACACATCATTTGATGGAATTTCATAGAAAGTAATAGCATTATTTATATGTTCCTGCAACTGTTCACGAACCTCATGAGCGTGAGCACATACAATAATAAGAGATGTACGAGCACTAATTTCTTGTGCAAGCCTTACAAAACACGCAACAGCTTCATCATATCGAGAAGCAAAATCAGTATTTTTATGAGGCCATGTAAGTTGCACACAACATTGGCGATGCCATTCGGCAGGTAACACAATAGATTCCATATATTTATTCACTCACAACCACTATATTTTCTTCAGATATAAGCTCTTGTCCTCTATACTTTCTAAATAATTGCAATACCGCCACCACATCTTTTTGGCAATACGTCATAATACGCAATAAATCTTTATGTTTCCAGTAAATATCGCACACCATACTCCCATCAATATCATCTTTTGGAGTAGGAATAGTAAAGATATGAGTTAATAACGACAAAGATGTATAATTTTTATAATCGCCAAATCGCCACAAATCAAGCGTATCAATATGGCGAATTTCCCATGGTTTTTGTCTTCGTGTATCAAGTGCAAGAGGAATACTCATACCATGAATAAGCATACGACGAGCAATAAACGGAAAATCAAATTCATTTCCATTATGTGCACACATATACGTTTTAGAAGTGTTAAAATACGTAGAAACCAAAGACGAAAAACCAGAGAGTATTTCCTTTTCATCATCACCGTAAAACGAACGCACACGAACAGTTTCAGAGTTTTTAGAACGAGGCATATATGCAACCGAAATACACACTATCTTTCCAAATTCCGCAAAAATCCCAGCTTTTTTATATAATTCACTTGGAGGTGTATTTTTTGCAGCTAAACGAGCCGCCTTTTTGTTCCACAAATCTCGTTCAAAATTAGGAACTGCAATATATGAAGGATACTGTGGAACAGTTTCAATATCAACAAATAATATATTTGAAATAGGAATTTCTTTTAATAACAAGCCCATGTAGATTTTTATTTTTTATATGTATCAATTTCTTGTTTAAATTGCATAAGCAAAGCATACGCAAGCTCATAATCTTTATGTAAGCCTTCGGGTTGCTGATTTCGCCCTTTATCTTCGAGCACAAACAAAGCATCACGAACTAAAGGAGCCGCAAACATAGCAACCTCGCCTTTTAAAGAGTGAGCATCAAGCATAAGTTTACGCATCTCCCCATCATCTATTCTCGATTTAATTTTCAACAGTTTTTGATCAACATTATTCAAAAAATCGTCTATTATTTCATTCAAAACAGAGGCTCCAAACATACCAAAACTTTCTTGAAATTCATCACGATTAATTAACGCCTCAGCATGAGCAGATGAATTGTTAGACATTTCAGGCAGCATATCAGTATCATGTTCCTGAATCTGTTCCTGTGTTTGTTCCTGTATTTGTTCCTGAGGTGTATGCGTTTTAACCATGGTAAATTTTTCATCTATAGACTCTAATGTTCGAAGCAATTTAATTTCATTCACCGGTTTTGTAAGAAACGCATTTGCACCAGCAGAAATCATTTTCTCTTCATCTTCTTTATACGCAGCAGCAGTTAAAGCAATAATTGGCAACAAGGATTTATGTGCATCATTCATTGCACGAATTGCCATAGTAGCATCAACACCATTCATTTCTGGCATATGCATATCCATTAACACACAATCAAAATCCTGCTGTTCAACCATAGAACATGCTTGTTTTCCGTTATCAACAATAGTAACATTCAAATTATAGAGCGATAAAAGGTTTCGAATATATTTTTGATTTGTAGGATTATCTTCGGCAACAAGAATACGTAAACCCGGCGCGAATACTATAGAATCAATCTGCTTTTCACGAGCTTCGTGCTCTATTAATTCTTTTGTACGCACCTCACTTACAGCTTTAAGCGGAATAGTAAAAAAGAAATTACTTCCAACATCCACTTCACTTTCAAGTTCAATGCGTCCCCCCATCATATTCACCAATTCATACGAAATAGAAAGTCCTAAACCTGTTCCTCCATATTTACGAGTAGTTGACACATCAGACTGCATAAATTTTTCGAACACCGTTTCAAGTTTGTTTTTTGGTATTCCTATCCCCGTATCTAACACACTAAAATGTATGTATGGAGAAGTTTCTAAAGGATTTAGATTTTTAACAGAAAGCGTAACCGAACCTTTATGAGTAAATTTAAGAGCATTTGTAATAAGATTTATAAGTACTTGTTTTATACGCACCGAATCAGCCTCAAAATATAGAGGCACATCAGAGGCAACATCAATAATAAAACGCACCCCTTTTTCCTCAAACTTAGGATACAGCAATTTTTCTATAGACGAAACAATTGTTTTTATATTAAACTCATGATATTCGAGTTCAATTTTTCCTGATTCAATTTTAGAAATATCAAGAATATCATTAATAATTGTCAAAAGCGATTCAGCAGAATCTTGCACCGTTTGTGCATAATCAAGTTGACGTTCATCAAGTTTTGTTTTCAGCAGAAGCTGTGTCATGCCTATTACACCATTCATAGGCGTACGAATTTCGTGGCTCATATTTGCAAGAAATTGTGATTTTTCCTCATTTGCTTTATCTGCAAGTTTTCGAGCTTTTTCGAGTTCCTCATTTTGCTCATTCATTTGCATAATAAGAGCCTGCATTTTAACACTATAGCTACTATTTTTTTTAAATGCTTTCTGTAATTCTGCATTTTGAATTTTAAGTTCATCAAAATGTTTTTGAGCTATATTTTGTTGTTTTTCAAGCTCTTGTGTTTGTTTTAAAATTTCAGCCTCAGCCATTTTAAGCATGTGAATATCAAAGTCAATAATCACAATTTTATCAAGTGCTCCATTTCTTTCAAACGTTGGCGTTACACACCTATGCACCCATCGTTTTTTTCCAGATAATGAAACTATAAATGTTTCGTACACCATTGCTTTTCGAGAAAGTACACAATGATCTACTATTGTTTTCATATTTTCATCAAAAGAAATATTCAATAAATTATCGCCAAATAATTCTTTATATTTAACAAGCGAGCAACCAAATAATTTTCGAAAACTCACATTAACCCATTCAAGATTTAACGATTTATCAAAAATCATAACCGAGTTGTCGGTATGTTTTGCCAGCACCATAAATCGATGCAATTGTTGTCGCACATGCACAATTTCATTTTCAAGCGACGTATTCGTACTCATTAATTTTTCAATCTGCTCCTCAAGAGCTTGAATTTTATCAGCATCCGTCATAAATCTCTATTTACCAAATACATACTATTTTTACAGTTTTGCCATCTCCTGATTAAACAATTTATTAGGGTGTAACACATCATGTTCATCGGCATATTCTTTTCTAATACCATTTAAAAAATACATGTCGATTTCACCTTTATTTTTGGCATAAATTTTTCCTCTATACGAACAATCAAAAAAATTACGTATTTCCATATACGTTTCTCCCGAAATGTTTATTCGGTCGGGTTCGCTTGTGCTTTGCACTCTATAAGCAGTGTTTACCGCATCTCCCCAAATATCATATGCAAATTTCTTTTTCCCTATAACTCCAGCAACCACACTTCCTGTATGTATTCCCACACGAATTTGCCACACAGGTTCGTTACGTTTTATTTTTTCTTGATTTACCGCATTCATATATTTTACAATTTTTAATGCTGCTAAAATAATATCAAAAGGATTACTGTTGTTTCTAATTGGTATGCCTCCCGCACACATGTATGCGTCTCCTATTGTTTTTATTTTCTCTAAGTAATGCTCCTCACACACATCATCAAAATATGAAAAATGAGTATCTAATTCTTTTGTCATTTCTTGTGGATCTTTATTCAAGCAAACCCTTGTAAATCCAACAAAATCAGTAAACATAACCGTAACTTTTTTATAAAATTGCGGATTAGCCTCACCATTAATCATTAATTCACGCGAAACCTCTTCGGGTAAAATATTAAGTAGCAGCTCTTCGGCTTTTCGTTTCGATTGTATTAATTCTACTTGTTGTTCTTTAATTTGTTGTTGCTGAAGTTCAAGCAAAGCATTTACTTCGGCAAGTTTTTGCGATGTTGCCGCCAAACTAATAGTGCGAATACGTAATTTTTCTAATTCAATAAGTTTTTTCTTAAAAATTAAATTTTCGCCTTTAATTGTTCTAAACACATTACACAAATTGTAAGTGTATAATAATGAATACGTGAGCAAGTACTCGTCAATTGGTTTCTGTAAAAATTCAACAACACCAAAATTTGAAAGTTTTTCGGTGTGCATAATAATTGCATCGCTCGATACTATTAAAATAGGAATATGTTTATATGACCATCGTTTACGGAAATAATGAAGCAGTTTAAGAATATAACTCTCATTATCTGAATCAATTATTATATAATCAAGATGTGTTATTGTACATGCTTCTGTTAAAATTTCAGAACCAGAAACTTCAATAATAGTGTGCTCTAATGATATAGAATCATAGATATTTCGGATTATAGGCGAAATACTTGTAGTGTCAATAATAAGTATGGTAAAATTCATGTTTGTGTTACACAAGTTAGTAATTAGTTTCTAAATAGTAAAAGTAATAAAATTTATAAATTCAACAAACATTTTGCACGAATCAATGTAATATTTCATTTTCACGGTAAAGTATGCGATTTTTACATCATACATAAAAACCACAAGTATAAAAAAACAAACAATACGATTAGCTATATCTTCACAAAAAAATCTATCATACAAAAAGTGAAATAAAACTTATTGCATAATTTTTATAAAAAAGGATACAGAACTCATAAAAAAAATTAATTTTGTGCAATTATTATAAAAGACGGATAATTGGCTCTCCATTTCTTTATAATTATACATTTAATTTTTAATATAATTCAATAACACGAGCCACTTTCTTATTAAATTATGGAACACGAATCACCAAAAGTAAAATTCTGTAACGGACAAGAAATTCCTGTGGAATTGCATAAAGTAAGAATTGTTCAAAAACTACATTTACGTCCAATTGATGAAAGATATAAAGCTATTGAAGCTGGTGGATACAACACTTTTTTGTTGAACACCCATGATATCTTTTTGGATATGTTAACTGACAGTGGCACAAATGCTATGAGTGATAATCAACTTTCGGCAATGATGCAAGCTGATGATGCATACGCTGGTTCACAAAGTTACTACAAAATGGAAAACGCTGTACGCGAAGTGTTTGGTAAACATTTTGTACTTCCGGTGCATCAAGGAAGAGCCGCAGAAAACATTGTTTCTCAGGCATTTATAAAAAGAGGTGATGTAATTCCAATGAATTATCACTTTACCACTACAAAAGCTCACATGGAGTTAAATGGAGGTACCATTCTTGAAATTTTTGGTCAAGATGCACTTGAAATAAAAAGCAGTAATCCATTTAAAGGAAATATAGATTTAGATAAATTAAAAACTATTATTACAAAATACGGAAAAGGCAAAATTGCATTTATTCGCATGGAAGCATCTACAAATTTAATTGGAGGACAACCTTTTTCTATGCAAAATATGCGAGATGTACATAAAATTGCAAAAGAAAATGGAATATTAATGATACTTGATGCAAGTTTAATTGGAGAAAATGCATTTTTTATAAAACAACGTGAAGCTGAATTTAAAAACGCAAGCATAAAAGATATTCTTTTAGAAATGAGCAACTTATCAGATGTTGTGTATTTTTCAAGTCGTAAGGTTAGTTCTACACGCGGTGGTGGAATTTGCACAAACGACAAGGATTTGTATATGAAAATGCGTGATTTAGTTACTCTTTACGAAGGATTTTTAACATACGGCGGAATGTCAATTAGAGAAGTTGAAGCAATGGCTGTTGGTTTATATGAAACGCTTGATGAAACGGTAATTTCGCAATCGCCTTCATTTATTAAATATGCTGTTGACGAAATGGATAAATTAGGCATACCTGTAGTAACTCCTGCCGGAGCGCTTGGCTGCCATGTTGACGCAGGCGGATTTTTATCACATGTGCCTCAACAAGAATATCCTGCAGGAGCTTTAGCTGCGGCATTTTATATTATATCTGGGTGTAGAGGAATGGAACGAGGAACTATATCAAGTGTTCGTCTTGAAAATGGAGAAGATGTTTTGGCTGATGTTGAGTTATTACGTTTGGCGTTTCCACGAAGAGTATTTACGCTTTCACAAACTATGTATGTAATAGACCGCATGAATTGGTTATATCAAAACAGAGAACTTATTGGTGGATTAAAATTTGTTGAAGAACCAACAGTATTACGCTTTTTTACGGGCAGACTTGCTCCTACATCAAATTGGCCCCAAAAACTTATTGCAAAATTTAAGAAAGATTTTGGCGATAGTCTATAAATTCACAAACATATATAACAAAAAAGCCTGTAACATGTACGGGCTTTTTTATATACCATATTATAGTCTTCCACAAATACGTTTAAAATCACAATATGCACATGCAGCTTGATGTGCGGTTTGTATAAATGGTGCAGAAATCATTTCTTCGAGAAGTTCCGTTAATAAATCAACAAATTCTTCACGCACTTCTTCAAACAAAAGCAATGGGTTTTTATTGATAATGATTCGAGAATCTGTGTTTGTATGGATTGCGCGAATAAAATATAAAAGAATTGTAGCTCGCACCGATTCGCTTTCTGACACTACGTACGCATATATAAGCGATTGAAGAGCCGCTTTGTTTCTTTCTGCTTTTGTTCTATCAAATAAATCAAAAAGCGAAGAAACGGAATAATTAGATTCACCAGTTTTATAATCAATAATTGTATGAACTTCTTTATATATTTCGTATCTATCAATTATTCCTCCAATATAAAAATTCCCATGTGATAATTTGATGTTATGCGTTTTCCGCATTTCAATACCACATAAAAAAAATGGAGTTCGTTGTAAATCATACCGCAATGTATTTTCTACATACGTTAACGTAGTATGTATGGCTAAGGATTCTACTCCACCAACAATTGTATTATGTTTTTCGCCATACAATACAGTAAGAACGGCTTGTTCCACACATTTTTTAAGTTTTGCCTTGTCGTCAAGAAGAGATTGAATATCTGATTTTTCAACACTTTTTTCTACAAATGGAGCATACAATGTTTCCATAGCAGTATGGAAAAAATTTCCATAATCAGCCTCATTCGGAAGGTCTTGCTGCTTTTGTTGCAATTCTAATTTTTGAATATATTTAAAGTAAAATTGCAAACTACATGTTAAATAACACGTAATAGCAGAGGGACTAAGAGCATGATTTCCATCACTATACTTGTTAAAAAAATCAATTGTCTCCTGCCTTTGTTCAACCTCAATTGTTTTCGTTTGTTGTTCTAATAAAGGAAAAGACACATCAGTCTTTTTTATAGTATGCAATGGATTTGATTGTTCGTATAACAGTTGCATAATATATCTACTCATTTCTCCTTTTCCATCAGAAGTAACGTTTGTACTATACACTAACGTAACATCTTGTGCACGCTGTAAAAGTCTATAAAAATAATAAGAATAAATTGCAGTTTGTTCTTTTATAGTAGGCATTCCAAATCCTATACGTAAACTATATGGAATAAACGATGAACCAACGCTTGTTTTAGGAAACACACCTTCGTTAACCGATAAGAGTAAAATGTGCGAAAAATCGAGTGTTCGTGTTTCAAGAATCCCCATTATTTGTAAATCATGCAAGGGCTCTCCTTGAATTACTATCGTTTTTGAAAACACTGCTTTTGTGATAAGTGAAACAAGAAACGACAAAGAATCAATACGAATTTCATGTGTTTGCAATAGAAACGAAAGCTGTTTCAATTCTTTGTGTATCAAATACAAAACACTTTTTTCTATCTCACTTACCGCAGCATATTCCACAGTATGTAAAATACATCGTTCCATATATGCAATGCACTCTTCTGGCGTTGAAACTAATTCAAAATAAGGTAAAAACTCAGCCCTTCCCTCCCATTGCGTAGATGAAATATAGAGATAATTTTTTGTTGCTATATTAAAACGAAACGAAGCATACGCTTGAGATTTTTCATAGGGAATAAGAGGGTTTTCGAAAACTCTAAACATATCTTTATAATACACCGCTTTACCTTTTGCATTACTTTGCATTTGCAACAAGGCAATACACAAGGCATATGCATGTGTTGCCGTAATAGGATATCCCAACGAAACATTATATTGAACATGCTCTGGAATAGATGTTAACATTGGAGTTATTATAGATTCATCGGCAAGAATAATAGCTGCATTTGTTCCCGATTGTTCGGTAAAATCTCGCTGAGAAATCCAATCAGCACTCAACTTTGCTTGCGTAACCGACTGGGGAACAGACACAATAGATATCTTTTTTTCCTTTGAAAATGATGTAAAAAAATCTTCTTCAAGTGCATTTCCAAATTTCTTCAAATACTTTTTCAAAAAATATCCTGCTTCATGTTCATACGAACAGTTTGTGTACATTACATCATAATCCCAATAAAATGTAGCACGTGTTTGTGATTTTAAAAATGTAAATAAATCCTGTTCACACTTTGTAAGTGCATTAAATCCAACAAAACAATAATGCATATCTGGGTCGCCGAATGCCTTATTTTTTTCACATTTTTCAATACAATCACGGGCAGCCATTCCATGATAGGCGTAATTATGCTGTCGCAACACATGAGTATATTCTTTATAAATAGCCCCTAAAACATTCCAAATTTCAATAAATTTCTTTTTTGATTCAGATTCACTTTCAACAGATATAACATTCCAAAATCGCGAAATGTGAGCAATTTGCTCTTGAGATAAAAAATGAAATGTTTGTTCATAATCTTTAATAAGCGATATATTTTCAAACAGCAAATCCACATTAACTCTATACATATCAATATCATGAAAGTCATGCAAAAGCATTTCACCCCACGAAAAAAACATGTCAAAACTTTCGGTGCTTTTGGTATGTTTAACATACACTGTATATAATAGGTGTATAAGCACAATAGTATCAGGAACAAATGCGGCAGATTGTGCAACAAACAAATCTTGAATAGTAGTGCAATTTGGTGTAAACACAGGTTTTGAAATATGTTCACCTAAATGTTGCTTAAAAAAAATAATAGCACGTTTATTTGGAAACACAACCGTTGTTTGAGGAAAACGAGCATGATGTTGAGCATAAACATGAGCAGCACATTGTGCCAAAAACGAAGTGTTCATGAAAATCGTTGTTTTTTATGAATTAAAAACAAATATAGGTAAAAAGTAGCAGGTGTTTTTTTATTATGATTGAAAATACATTCTTATCTTTAATGAGAAAACAAATTTCGTACACCAAACACACGATAAAAAAGAAGAATACTACTATTAAAATTCTTTAAAAATCAACAGTAGAACAAATTGAGGGTAATTAAAATGAACTTTTATTAAACATCAATAAAAAAAAAAGAAATATACAAGTGAAAATTAAATTTTATTTGCAAATTTGTGGCAAAAATAATAAGAATGATTTTGCTATTAAATCGATACGAAACCATCATCGATTTTTAATCTCAAAAACATTCAAAAAACATTGGAATTCATATTATTTATTAAAATATTTTGTAAAACAAACATGAAAAAACACAATTTTTACGCAGGTCCTTCACGATTAAGTGAATACACATTAAAAGCAACCGCAGAAGCAATAGGAAATTTAGCAGGCAGTGGACTTTCAATCATGGGCATATCGCATAGAAGTGCTGAATTTAAAGATGTAATGGACAGTTCAATTGAAATTGTAAAAGAATTATTACAAGTACCCGAAGGATATTCTGTTTTGTTTTTACAAGGAGGCGGAAGCATGCAATTTTGTATGGCACCATATAATTTGCTTGACAAACACGCAACATATGTAAATACTGGTATTTGGGCAGAAAACGCTATTAAAGAAGCAAAACTCTTTGGCGAAGTTGAAGTTATTGCCTCTTCTGAAGATAAAAACTTCAGTTATATTCCAAAAAATTGGGAAAAAAATGTAAATCCCCAAACCAGTTATGTGCACATTACAACAAATAATACAATTGTTGGCACACAATACAAATCAGACCCTGTTGTAAGTGTACCTTTAGTATCAGACATGTCGTCAGATCTTTTTAGCAGACCTGTTGACATATCGAAATACGCACTCATTTATGCAGGAGCACAAAAAAACATTGGTCCTGCGGGAGTTACTCTTGTTATAGTAAAAGACGAATTGCTTGGCAAAGTTACTCGTGAAATTCCAACAATGTTACAATATAAAACACATATAGATAAAGGTTCAATGTACAACACACCTCCTACCGTTGCAGTATATGCATGTTTAAAAACATTAGAACGGTATCGTCAACTTGGCGGTGTAGAGGCAATGCACGAACGAGCAAATATAAAAGCTCAAATGATATATAATGAAATAGATCGTAACCAAATGTTTGTTGGAACAGCAGAAGTTTCTGACCGTTCTAACATGAACATTTGTTTTGTAATGTCAGAAAACTATAAAGAGCTTGAATCAACATTTTTAGAATTTATAGCAGCTCGAAACATTCTTGGTGTTAAAGGACATCGTTTAGTAGGAGGATTTAGAGCTTCTTCGTATAATGCACAACGCGAAGAAAGTGTAAAAGCCCTTGTGAAAGCAATGAAAGATTTTGAAAAACGATATAAATAAAATGACAAAAGTACTTATAGCAACAGAAAAACCATTTTCTAAAGAAACTGTTTCAAACATTTCTTCATGTATTGAAAAAGCAGGATTTACCAGTGTTTTACTCGAATCTTACACTTCAAAAGCACAATTAATTCAAGCAGTATCAGATGTTTCTGCAATTATTGTGCGAAGTGATGTTATAGACAAAGAAGTAATTGAAGCGGCACAAAACTTAAAAATTATTGTACGAGCTGGTGCAGGATATGACAATATAGACATTGCCGCTGCATCAAACAAAGGAATAGTAGTAATGAACACGCCCGGTCAAAATGCAAATGCCGTAGCAGAATTGGTATTTGGACTTATGATTTATCATATACGAACTGCATTTTCGGGAAAAACAGGAAGTGAATTAAAAGGTAAAAACATTGGAATTCATGCATTTGGAAGCATAGGAAAAATTGTAGCAAAAATAGCACAAGGATTTGGTATGAATGTATATGCATTTGACCCCTATGTAAGTCATGATATAATTGAAGCAGAAGGAGTTGTTTCACTCGGAACAGCACAAGAATTATATACAAACTGCCAATTTATTTCATTACACATTCCAGCTACTGAAAAAACAAAAGAATCTATTAACTATTCGTTGCTTTCAAAAATGCCAAAAAACGCAGTACTTATTAACACTGCACGTAAAGAAGTAGTTCATGAAAACGACCTTCAACGCGTATTAGAAGAGCGTTCCGACTTTTCATATCTTTCAGATATTGCACCAGGAAATCAGAATATACTTAAAGAAAAATATGCAGATAGAGTATTATTTACCGCAAAAAAATCAGGAGCACAAACAGCAGAAGCAAACAGCAATGCTGGTATTGCTGCCGCAAAACAAATAATTGCCTTTATAACAAAAGGTGTTACAACATATCAAATTAACAAGTAATTTTCAAACTACCATTATGCCTACTTTAAAACCATTTCGTGGGTTTCGTCCTCAAGAAAAATATGCAGAAAAAATAGCATCTCGCCCGTATGATGTTTTAAATTCCGAAGAAGCTAAGTTAGAAGCAAAAGACAATGAATTATCATTTTATCATGTTATAAAACCAGAAATTGATTTGCCCGAAGATATTGATATTCATTCGCAAGTGGTATATGATAAAGCAAAAGAAAACCTGCAAAAACTTATCTCTCAAGGAGTGTTTTTTCAAGAAGAAAAACCATGCTATTATATATATGCACAAACTATGAATGGCAAAACACAATATGGGATTGTGGGCAGTGCAAGTGTTGAAGATTATGAAAATAATCTTATCAAAAAACACGAACTTACTCGCCCCGATAAAGAAGAAGACAGAATGAATCATGTGCGTCATACAAATTTTAATGCCGAGCCTGTTTTTTTTGCATTTAAAAATAATATGGAATTAGATATGATTATTCATGATGCAATATTAGTTGACCCAATATATAATTTTGTGGCAGACGATGGTGTGGGGCATCATGTATGGTGCATAGATAATGATGCAAAAATAGCACGTATTGAATATTTATTTGCACACGAAGTAGATGCATTATATGTAGCAGATGGACATCATAGAACAGCAGCCGCAGCATTGGTAGGTTCAGAACGCAAAAAAAACAATCCAAATCACACTGGCACAGAAGAATATAATTATTTTTTATCGGTTAATTTCCCTGCAAATCAATTAACTATAATTGATTACAACCGTGTCATTACTGACATTGCAGACCTATCTGTTGAAGAATTTTTAGAAGAACTTTCAGAAAGTTTTGAAATTGTTAATAAAGGTACTGAAATATTTAAACCAATCGAACTTCATAATTTCTCATTATATATTGACGGTTCTTGGTATTCACTTACAGCAAAAGAAGGCACATACGACACCAATGACCCTATTGGTGTACTTGATGTAACAATTCTTACAAATCAAATACTTGCTCCTATTCTTAATATTGTAGATTTACGAAGAAGTAATCGTATTGATTTTGTTGGAGGAATTCGTGGATTAGAAGAACTCAAAAAACGAGTTGATAGCGGTGAAATGAAAGCTGCATTTGCCTTATATCCAGTATCTATGGAGCAACTTATGACCATAGCAGATAATAATTGTATAATGCCGCCAAAAACCACATGGTTTGAACCAAAATTACGAAGTGGACTCATTCTCCACAGTTTATTATAAAAAAAAGAACTTCAAAAAAACCTTAGAAACATCTAAGGTTTTTTTTATATTTGCAATAGAGCCGTTTAATTTCAAATTTTTAAAAAAAATATGATATCTCAGCAAATACAAACTATTACAAAACAATTTCCCGAACATGTTCAACTTGTAGCAGTTTCTAAAACCCACCCACCACACGTAATTACAGAAGCATATAATTGTGGTGTACGAATGTTTGGCGAAAATAAAGCACAAGAATTAGTGAGCAAATATAATGAACTACCAAAAGATATTCAATGGCACTTTATTGGACATCTACAAAGAAATAAAGTAAAATATATTGCCCCATTTGTATCACTCATTCATGGAGTTGATAGCTATAAACTACTTTCAACAATACATAAAGAAGCACAAAAAAACAATAGAATTATTCCTTGTTTACTACAATTTCATATTGCACAAGAAAGTACAAAATTCGGTTTACATAAAGATGAAGCACACGAACTTATAACATTATGTAGAAAAAATGAACTCAATCATGTTTCTATACAAGGAGTAATGGGTATGGCTACATACACCGATAACACAAATCAAATTCGAGAAGAATTTGCAAGTTTACGTAAAACCTTCACCCATCTTAAAACAACGTATTTTAAAGACAAACCCGAATTTAAACATATTTCAATGGGAATGTCGCAAGATTATAAAATTGCTATTGAAGAAGGCAGCACTCTCATTAGAATTGGCAGCACCATTTTTGGAGAAAGAGATTATACATAATAATCATTATTATACATTTTGCAACAAATCTACAGTCTGTAACAATAAATCTTTATGAGGCGACAAAGCTTTTTCGCTTGCTTTTATCAAAGTCTCACAAAGCGAATTGCGTAAAGCAACATCAATAGTTTCAGCACATGAATCTATAACAGAGAAAGCCTCAATTGCAGTTTCAAAATCACTATGTATAAGAATATGTATAAAACTATCTGCATACTTACTATAATCAATACCAGATTGCCACATAGCCTGTAAAACAACAATTTGAGCATTAATAAAATCCTTGTTTGCAAGAGCTTCAATAAACACAGGAGCAGCCAAAGGATTTTTTATATCATATAAACATTCTGCCACCGATTTTTGAATAATAGAATCTGAGTTTGTTACATACACGTTCAATAAAAAAGGGATTAGCGAAACATCACCGTGATTTCTAATTTTTTGAATAGCTTCAAGTATTTGAGCATTATTGTTTGATTGCAACTTTTGACAAAGAAGTTGAATAGAAGATTTGTTTGTATCCATAGAAAAAAAATGTAGATATTTTTAAATAAAACACAAAAATAAAAAAATACAGTGCAAAAATAAGGACACATTAAAAAAAAAGTGTATTTTTGAAATAAATTAAAGAATGTTTATTT
>JAAYPM010000137.1 GCA_012519815.1 Bacteroidales bacterium | reverse complement strand
TTTTTTAGTATTATTTAAATCAATACAAGTTTATTGTAATAATCAATGAAAACAACATGTGAAATTGTTTTTTTGATATGCGGAAAATAAACTTAGCACAATTCTCTAAAAATATGACAATACGGTTTTTTTGCATGTTTTTGATAATATGATTGATGAATTTCTTCGGCAGGATAAAAAGTATCAAATTTTTCACATTTTGTTACTACTTCAATTCCTTTTTTTAAAAGTGTAGAGATGCACGCCTCTGCACTTTGTTTTTGCTCTTCATTTACATAAAATATTTCACTTCTATATTGCTCTCCAATATCGGGTCCTTGTTGATTTAATTGAGTTGGATCATGCGTATTAAAAAAAAGTCGCATCAAATCATTATATGAAACTTTATTTTCATCAAATATAACCTCAACCGCCTCGGCATGTCCTGTTAATCCTGTGCAAACTTGCTCGTATGAAGGATTATGCAAGCTGCCTCCCGTATATCCCGCACACGTTTGTATTACACCCGGAACTTGAGAAAACCAATATTCCGTTCCCCAAAAGCACCCTGAAGCAAAATACGCTATTTGATATGGTATAAAATCAAGTGAAACAGAATTAACACAATGCCGTGTTTGTTTTTCCGTAAAACCCTCACCATAAAACACATGTCCTAAATGTCCTCCACACGAACTGCACACAATTTCAGTTCGTTTACCATCGGCATCGGGTACCAACGCAAGAGCATGTTCAATTGCATCGTCAAACGAGGGCCAGCCACACGAAGAATGAAATTTATCAGACGAGCGAAACAGATGTTGTTCGCATTGTTTACAACAATAAATCCCTGCATCAAAATGATTGGTATATACACCCGAAAAAGGTTTTTCGGTTCCCTTATGAATAATTACATATTCTTCATAGGGGAGAAGTTTTCGTTTTTTTTGCATATCATCTATTTACAAGATATGACATAAAATATTCTATAAAATTACATATCTTTGTGCATATATTATTTACTTATACCTATGAAATCATTTTTATCACTTGCACAAGCACGACGGAGTACACGAAAATTTACAGAAGATGCTATTCCGCAAGAAATATTACAAACAATACTACAAGGGGCATTATTATCTCCAGCGTCAAAACGAAGTAATCCATGGGAATTTATTGTTGTTGATGATAAAGAATTACTTTTACAACTTTCTACAGCAAAACCACACTCAGGAACTTTTATTAAAGATTGTGCTACTGCTATTGTTGTATGTGCAGATACGCAAAAAAGTGATGTGTGGGTAGAAGACACATCTATAGCGTCAATTTTTATTCAATTGGCTGCAGAAGATTTAGGTTTAGGAAGTTGTTGGGTGCAAATTCGCAAGCGAGAGCATGAATCAGGAGAAATGGCATCGGAATATATTAAAAAACTACTGCAAATTCCTGAACATTATGAGGTTGCATCAATTATTGCTATAGGATATAAAGCAGACGAACGAAAATCTGCAGATTTAGAAAAACTTATGTATGATAAAATTCATACAAATACATTTTCGGCATCTCAAACTTCAAAAGATTTATAAACTATATAATTTTTACTCATATGAAAAAAACTATCACATGTATTAGCATTATTCTTTTTTCATTTTTATATTCTTGTCAAAAAGAGCCAGACCATTCAATACGAATAGCAAATGATTCTGACAGAACTATTTCTGTACGATTAGATGATTCAATTTTGTATGAAATAGAATCAAAACATCGTTCTGCATATCGTCCTATTCAAGAAGGTCCGCATACAATTTCAGGGGATTATTCTATAAGTTTTACAATTACAGGTAATGGTGTGTACTTTTGGACTGTGAAAATTACCGATAATGATGCAGAATTAATTCAAGAATAAAAAAAGGAATTCATATACAAAAAAATATAGATACACGTTATTATTAAAAAACGTATTATAAAATTAAAAAATTACAATAATGAAAAAAACAGTTTTTATGAGCGTATTACTTGTCGTACTTGCGAGTTTTACATATGCTCAAACACAAGATTCAATTATTTTCACCTCTACCACATACGATTACGGTGTTATTGAGCAAGGCGGAGATGGATTGTGTGAATTTACATTTACAAATAAAGGAGAAAAACCGCTTATTTTAAGCAACGTGCGAGCAGCATGCGGTTGCACTGTTCCCGAATGGCCTCGAGAACCTATTATGCCTGGAGAGTCAAATTCAATTAAAATAAAATATAACACCAATATTATTGGTACATTTTCAAAAACCATTCAGGTATATTCAAATGCAGTAAATTCGCATGTAGTACTCACCATAACAGGGCAAGTTAATAAACAAGAATAAAAGAAAAGGGGTTATAAAATCCCTTTTTCTTTTGCAATTTTTATCATATAGGCATATGCATCTTCAAAAGTGTTTTCAATATCTCCATCAAGAATTGCGTCTTTAATAGCAGTTTTTATTTCGCCCACAACTTTTGAAGGTTTGATATTGCAAGTAGAAATAATTAAATCGCCACTTATAGGTGGTTGCCAATTTCGCAAAGCATCTTTTTCTTCAACTTCCTTTAATTTTTGTCGAACGAGAGCAAGATTTTTCAAATACGTTGCAACCTTTTTGTCATTTTTTGATGTAATATCAGCTTCGCACAATAGCATTAAATCGTCAATATCATCGCCAGCATCAAATAATAATCTACGAACAGCAGAATCAGTAACCACATCAGTAGCAAGAATTATTGGGCGCAAATGCAGCAATACCATTTTTTCCACATATCTCATTTTTTCATTGAGAGGCATTTTTAATCGTTGAAAAATTTTCCGTACCATTTTTGCTCCATAAAATTCATGTCCATGAAACGTCCATCCATGATTTTCGACAAATTTTTTTGTGTTTGGTTTTGCTATGTCGTGCAACAATGCAGCCCATAAAAGCCAAAGATTATCAGATCTTTGTGCCACATTATCAACCACCTCAAGTGTGTGATAAAAATTATCTTTATGTCCAAATCCTTGAATAAAATCAACACCTTTTAATGCTTGCAATTCAGGTAAAAAATATGGTAACAGTTCCGCTTTTTCAAGCAATAAAAATCCAACCGATGGTTTAGGCGATAATAATATTTTATTACATTCCTCTACAATTCGCTCCGATGAAATAATAGAAATTCGGTGTTTATTTCTTTTAATTGCATTAAATGTTTCAGGGTCAATAGTAAACGAAAGTTGTGAAGCAAATCGAATTGCACGCATCATTCGAAGCGGGTCGTCAGAAAATGTAATATCAGGATTACATGGCGTGCGAATTAATTTTTTTTGTAAATCTTGAATACCACAAAACGGGTCGAGCAACTCGCCATATCTTTCTTTTTCCAAAGAAATAGCAAGTGCATTAATTGTAAAATCTCTTCGGTTTTGATCATCTTCTAAGCTCCCGGGTTCAACCTGCGGTTTGCGAGAGTTTTTAGAATACGATTCTTTTCGAGCACCAACAAATTCATACTCAACATCTTTGTGTTTAAACATTGCTGTTCCAAAATTTTTAAACACCGAAACCGATATTTTAGGAGAAAGTTTTGCAGCAGTTTTTTGTGCTAACTCAATACCATCGCCAAGTGTAACAATGTCAATGTCTTTATTGGGGCGTTGTAAAAAAATATCACGAACAAAGCCTCCTATCACAAATGCAGGAGTGTTTTGTTCTGAAATAATATCAGAAATAATTTTAAAAACAGGGTCTTGTAATATTTTTTTCATATCAAAAAGTAGGGCAAATATACACATATTACTCTATTAATTAAAGTGAAAAATAGTATGTTGATATAAAATTATATGAGAGATTTAACTTTGTGCGTGTTGAAATAACAATATATTTGTTTACTTTAATCTATGTAAAAGAAAATCGCATTTTTCATAAAAAATAGAAAAATCATACTAATATGTAATGAATTCTGAAAAGTGCGTCTAAAGCGATATGTGTATAATTAAAAAATCAAAAAACAATGGTAGAACATTTAACAGCACAAACATTTAAAGATAAAGTGTTTGATTACGAAAACAACAAAGAATGGAGTTTTAAAGGAACCACTCCTGCAATAATTGATTTTTATGCAGATTGGTGTGGTCCATGCAAAATGCTATCTCCTATTATTGAAGAATTAGCAAAAGAATATGAAGGAAAAGTATTGTTTTATAAAATTGATACCGAAGCAGAACAAGAATTAGCAGCGGCATTTGGAATACGCAGCATACCTTCATTGCTTTTTATTCCAACAGAAGGACAACCACAAATGGCACAAGGAGCGCTTCCAAAAGATGCATTTAAAAATGCCATTTCTGATGTGTTTAATATAAAATAATTGAATTTGTGGCATGCGATTGTGTAATAAATCGTGTGTCACAAATTATACTACTAAATTGCAACTCACTTTGCAAAAAGCGGTATTATATGTAATATTGCATATAAATAATTATGTGCATGCAAATACTTATACCCGTTTTATACTGCTTGTTATTTTTATATAGTATATATGCACTTCCTGCATTTAAAAAAAGTGGATTACCATTTTGGGGGCTTTCTTCGCTATTTCTTATAAAAATTGTGGCATCTATTGCCATGTATTACATATATACGGTTTACTATCCCATTCGCAATGAGGCTGATATGTTTAAATATTTTGATGATTCACAACATATATTTGCGGCTTTTAAAGATTCTGTGCTTCATTTTTTGCGTTTTATAACGGGCATTGATATACACAATGTAGAATTACAACAATATTTTGACCAGATGAATTTTTGGGACAGAAAATTTACGTATGGAATAGGAAATGACAACCGCACAATTATTCGCATTAATGCTATATTCATGCTTTTTTCAGGCGGAAATATTTGGGTTCACAATATATTTGCATCATACATTGCGTTTGTTTCATATTTTATGATATATCGCGTATTTGTATCGTACGCACCTCATTTACGCACTTTTCTTATTATAAGTATATTTTTAATTCCTTCAAGTGTTTTTTGGACATCAAGCATATTAAAAGAAACAATTGTAGTTTTTGGTTTAGCACTTTTTTTTCATGGATTTCATGCCCTACATACAAAAAAAATATCATGGAAATCGTTACTTATACTTTGTTTGGGGATTTTCTTTCTTATTTCGATTAAATTATATGTACTTGTTGCTCTTATACCAGCAGCATTAGCGTATGTGCTTGCCAATAAATTTCCCCAAAAACGTATCATATATTCATATATTTTAGTGTATGTTGCTGTGATTCTTGTTGTTATTATAAATCAAATAGGAGATATATATCCTGTTTTAAAAACCTTTGCAAACAAAAGAAATGATTTTATAACAGACACCATTAGGCAAACAAATGCTCAAAGCTATATTCCTATAGGATACATAAAAAGCAATTTATTAGATTTTATAAAAGAAACACCGCATGCGTTATACAGAGCTTTGTTTTTACCATGGATATGGAATGTGCAATCATTTATACAATATATACCTGCTTTTGAAAAATTATTGATGATTATTTTATTCATTACAAGCTTGTTTTTTCGTAAAAAACAAACACGCGAAATTAAAAATCTTATGTGGTTTTCGGGAACATTTACTTTTGGTGTATGTTGGATAGTTGGCATGACAACTCCAGTTGTTGGTGCAATTGTACGCTATACAGTACCTATTTTACCATTTTTATATACTATTTTTGTGTTTAGTATTGATTGGGAACAAATTTTAAGAAAATTAAATTATGGAAGAAACACGATTTGATTATAAAAAGCTACAAACATTTACCGCTACGGTTTTAGAGGCAATAGGGCATTCTCCAGAAGATGCATTACTTGCTTCTAACGTACTTATTACTGCCGATTTACGCGGAGTGGATTCTCACGGAGTTGCTCGTTTACGCGGATATATAAATTTATGGAAGGCACAGCGAATGAACCCCAAACCACACATACGCATTGAACATGAAACTCCATCGACCGCCACCATTGATGGCGATCAAGGATTAGGATTAGTTGTTGCTCCAAAAGCTATGAATATTGCTATTGAAAAAGCTCGCAATGTTGGTACAGGTTGGGTTGCTATAAATAATTCAAACCATTTTGGTATTGCAGGATATCATGCAATGATGGCTTTAGAACATGATATGATTGGATTTGCTTTTACAAATGCAACTCCCACAACAGCACCAACATTTTCAAAACAACGAATGCTTGGTACAAATCCTATAGCTGTAGCGTTCCCAACAGCTACGCAAGCACCATTTATAGCAGATTTTTCTACCACAACAGCAGCAGTTGGCAAACTCGAAATTTTGCAACGAAAAAACTTACAAACTCCCACAGGTTGGATTCAAGACAAAGATGGAAACGAAACACAAGATGCATACGGTTTAAAACATGGAGGAGCTTTATTACCATTAGGTTCAGACAGAGAACATAGCAGCCATAAAGGGTATTGTTTGGGGGCTATTGTTGATATTATGAGTGCTGTTCTTTCTGGAGCAAATTATGGACCGTGGGTGCCGCCATTTTTAGCATTTATGGAACCTTCACAAAATCAAGTGGGAAAAGGCATTGGGCACTTTGTAGGTGCTATGAGAATTGATGCTTTTCGTCCCGCAGATGAATTTAAAAAACATATGGACAATTGGATTACAACATTTCGTAACTGTACACCTGTTTCACAATCGGAACCTGTGCAAATTCCAGGAGATTATGAACGAGAATGTACCGAAAATAGGAAAAAAGAAGGCATCCCTTTGCTACCAATTGTTATACAAGATTTACAAGAAATTGGAAAGATGTTTTCTGTAGAATTTTAAAACAACAGCTATTACATACTACACATGACACTACTTCTTATATATTTATCTATTGCATTATGCATTTCTTTCCTTTGCTCAATTGTAGAATCTGTATTACTTTCTACACCTCATTCTTTTTTAGTTATGAAACAAGAACAAGGATATGGGTGGGCAACAAAATTTATTGCGTTAAAAACGCATATAGATAAACCTTTATCTGCAATACTTACATTAAATACCACAGCACATACTATTGGCGCTGCTGGAGTAGGAGCACAAGCTATTGTGGTTTTTGGCGATGCAGCATTTGGAATAATAACAGCAATTGTAACAATATTACTCTTGATTTTTACAGAAATAATTCCAAAAACAATTGGAGCACAATATTGGAAATATCTTAGCAAATTTTCATATTATGCAATATCTACAATGATATTTATTACCTATCCATTAGTAATATTATCATCATATATTTCAAAAATTTTCTCAAACAAAAACAATGAACAAACCACAAGTAGAGAAGAAATTGCTGCACTTGCAAAAATTGGAAATGAAGAAGGTTTATTCTCAGAAAAAGAGAATAAAATCATTCAAAATATTTTGAAATTAAAAAACGTAAAAGTAACAGAAATCATGACTCCACGCGTGGTTGTTGCTATGGCTGATGAAAACTTACAGTTGTCCGTGTTTCTTGAAAATAAAGATTATTTAAAATTTTCACGAATTCCTATTTATGCTGAAAATGAAGAAAATATAACTGGTTATGTGTTTCGACAACAAGTTTTAGAAAATTTAGCCGAAGACAAACATTCATTACAATTAAAGGATATTAAACGAAAAATTACTGTTGTTCCAACAAGCATGACACTTTTTTTGTTGTGGGAACGGTTATTAGAAAAAAAAGAACATATCGCTCTTATTATTGATGAACATGGAGGTTTAGACGGAATTGTTACTATGGAAGATATTATTGAAACGCTTCTTGGCTTAGAAATAGTAGATGAAAAAGACACCATTACCGATATGCAGAAATTTGCAAGAGAGCGGTGGCAAGCACGACAAGAAAAATATAATTTAATAACAAAAACAGATTCTTAAAACGCTATTTTACTCGCCACATTAGTTGCCCCGCATTGGTATATACTATTTTTTTATAATCAAGTAAATAATTAATAACTTTTAGCACATCTTCTTCAGCAGCATCAATAGATTGCACAATTTCGTGAGCTGCTTTTGATTCCTTTTGTACTAATTTTTTTACCTGTTCAAGAATACCATCAAACTGCGTTTTTGTAAGTTGCAATTCGTTTCGTTTTCGGCACGAATCACAATTACCACAGCGTTGTTTATTCGTTTCGCCAAAATATTCGAGCAATTGCAAACTTCTACATTTTGATTGAGTAGTAATGTATTGTATCATTGCATCAAGACGCACACCTTGCCGTTCTTTTCGTGCTTCATAATTTTCACGATTGATATAGATATTATCTTGTGGCACACGTTCTTCGCTATAAAAAATCACAGGATTTTGCTTAGCTTTATAATAGCTAATAACTCCCATTTTAGCCAATGTAATAAAATATTTATGTATTAATTCGGTTGGTGCGTTTACTTTTTTCGCAAGCATTTCTTCAGAAATGGGAACATATTCCGTAAAAATACCAGTAAAATTTCGCAAGAGCAATTTAATAAAAATATCAAACGTATTATTTTCAATTTGAAATTTATAGAGTGTATTTCTATCAATAATAAATTTTACTCTCGACCTGTTTTCCATTGATTCAGAAACATATACATATCCTTCTTCTTCAAGAACTTTTATACTATTATATGTTTTAATAATATCAAGTTTATATTTTTTACAAATATCCTCAATAAAAAAATCATAGGTATTGCCTTTTCCTGCTCCAATAGGAATTTGATAATAATTACCTAAAGCTTCATACACATTTTTTATGTACAAGATGTCAGGATTTTTTTTAGTAAAATTTGTTTTTAAAGTCGCAATATCTATTTTGTTATACAGCAAAACCGCAAAAGACTCCCTTCCATCTCGTCCTGCTCGTCCAGCCTCTTGAAAATAAGCCTCTAAAGATTCTGGAATATCATAATGTAAAACAAATCGCACATTTGGTTTGTCAATGCCCATTCCAAAAGCGTTGGTGCTCACCATAACAGCATTATATGATTTCATCCACGCCTCTTGTTTCAATTGTCGTGTATTTGCATCTAATCCGGCATGATAAAAATCAGCATTAACACCTCGTTTTTGAAGAGCCGAAGCTATTTCCTTTGTTTTTTTTCGTGTTCGCACATACACAATTCCAGCACCTTTAACTTTGTTGCAAATTGAAAGAATAAAGCCAAGTTTATCTTCTTTTTGTTTTACTAAGTATGTAAGATTTTTTCGTTCAAAACTTTTTGAAAGCACATGATGTTGCTTAAAGCCCAATTTATCTTGAATGTCTTTTACCACATCGGGTGTGGCAGTTGCTGTTAGTGCAAGAATAGGCACATTTGGCAACAATTCTCGCACATGAACAATTTCGAGGTAAGCAGGTCTAAAATCATATCCCCACTGTGAAATACAATGAGCCTCATCAACTGCAATGAGGTTCACATTCATATGTTGAATTTTCTCCTTAAATAAACGTGTTTTTAAGCGTTCAGGAGATATATACAAAAATTTTATTTCTCCATATATACAATTATCAAAAGCAATTTCAATTTCGCGTTTACTCATTCCCGAATAAATTGCCACCGCTTTAATCTTTTTTGATTTTAGATTATCAACCTGATCTTTCATAAGGGCTATAAGTGGCGTAATTACAATGCAAACGCCTTCATTCGATAAAGAATGAACTTGAAATGTAATTGATTTTCCGCCGCCAGTTGGCATTAAGCCGAGCGTATCCTTTTTTTTATGTGTGCTTTGAATAATTTCTAATTGTAAGGGACGAAATTTCTTAAATCCCCAATAATTAAAAAGTGTTCGTTCAAATTGATTCACAAAAAATTCATTTAAAAATATTCAGATAAAAGTACGAAATATTTTTAAACAACCCTTATTAATAGCAATAGATTCTTATAAAAAAGTATTGATGTTATTTCACAGAAAATTATAATAGTATTATGTGAATTTTTGAAACACAAGCACTTCTGCATTATTGCACACAATACGAAACGATTGTGCAAGTGATTCATTTAGTGTGCCTTCCCACCACGATTGCAAGGTTTTATGTGAAAGAGGATATTTTAATTGTTCCGATGAAATTTCTTTGTTTTGAGAGAGAGAAAAAATAGAAACTTGCTGTCCTACAAACGATTGAAAAACAGTTGTAGAGGATATTGGTGTAAAAATACCATAATCTGTTACCATACATACCGAAAGCATTTTTGCATACGCTACCAACAACGAAATATTTCCTAAAGTATGGTCTTCACGCTTTCCCGTTGCACCAAGTATTACAACATCCTTAATTCCTTGCGAAACAGCCCATTGTATAGCTTTTGTTTGATCGTTTGTATTTTCGTCAGAATTATGCACAAGTATATCAGCAAAAGCATCTTTTATTTCGGGTTCAATAGAATCCAAATCTCCAATTACCACCCTTGGTTGCAATTTTTTTTTATAGAGCACATTAGCAGCACCATCGCAACAAATACGTGTATGTGCCGCTAACAAAATTGAAAGAGGAATATGATGTGAAGGAAATTGTCCATTACACAGAATCACATTTCGAGAAAATTCAGATTTTTCCATTTTAATTATAATTTCATCATTCGTTTCCAATTATAATAGCCAACAAAAGCTAAAATGAGATATACAAAAAACAGCACTGCCGTAGGATATAAATCCTTATACATATATAATCCTAAAGAAACAGCATTTGCAACTATCCATAACAACCACTGTTCAAGATATTTGCGAGCAAGCATCCATGTTGCTGTAACACCTAAAGCTGTGGTAAATGCATCACCTATAGGCACAGGAGAGTCAGTATAATTTTTTAGAACAAACGCCATAATAAATGTCAAAGCACACGTAATAAGAGTAAGTGGCAGCATACTTTTTTTAGGAAGATGTGTTATAAGAATTTCAGGTTGATTTGTTTTTTGATGCCCAAACAACCACCAATACCAACCATATATACTTACCACAATATAATAGAATTGTAGAGTCATATCAGCATAAAATCGAGCGTCAAAAAACACAAACACATAAAAAATAGACATTGCAATGCCCACAGGCCATAATAAAACATGTTGTTTTATTTCGAGCACCACAAACGCTAACCCGAGTATAGCACCAGTCAATTCTACCCAATTATTAATAATCCAATCCATTGTTTACAAATCAAGAGTTAATTTACACATATAATGTATGCCAGCTTGTGGAAAATAAAATCGTTCCATTTTTTCAACCCCTTGTTCATACCAATTCCAGCCATACGCATTGCTTTCGTACATTTTGTTTAGCAAATTGTTAATAGTAAATTGAATACGAAACGCACGTGCTTTTTCAAATAAAAAAGCATATTCAAATTGAAAATTATGTACAATATACGCATCTAATTTTCTCATTTCACTGTTCATATTATCAAAATATTGCGAACCTACATATTTACTTTGAATTCCAAATGTCATACATTCATCGGCATAAAACGAAAATGTGCTTGACGCAATAACATTAGGAGAGTAAGAAATATTCGTAATTCCATGATGAGTTTCAATCTGTTGTTCATTCCAATTTTCATCATAGTTGGTTGCATATTCAATATAATTCAATATTTTATTTTGCGACAAAGTAACATTTGCATTCCATTCAAATTCTTTTACAGGACGAACTCCCACAACGCATTCTATACCACGGCGATAACTGTCTTTTGCGTTTTCTTTAATAGCCGCTCCAACCTCGTTTAATCTTCCGGTAAGTACTAATTGATTATCATATTTCATAGAATAAAAATTAAGAGCAATTGCCGCTTTTTGCCTTTTATATTGATAACCAAATTCTAAATCATACAAGGTTTCATGAAACAATTGTTTTTCGCGTACATCACGCAAATCACTTCGAGCAGGCTCACGATTTGAAATTGCATATGATATAAACATGCTATTTTTATTATCAATTTTGTAAAACAATCCTCCTTTAGGATTAAAGAAATTCCATGTATATGTAGAGTCAAGTTCATACAAATCATCATCAATACCGTGCATTGCATACGTAATATTTCGTTGCTGTGCATCTGCAAATATTGACAGTGTATTTGTAATTTGATAGTGTATTTTTGCAAAAACATTCAAATCTGTTTTTTTTCCTGTATTTGAGTACCACAAATATTTTTCAAAATCGGGCACAAAATTCAAATTCGTTACATATCCAAAATGCTCACCGTCATATATATTATAAGAATTTCCAATGCTTACTGTAATTTTGTTTTTATTATATGTAGCCCCCGCAGTGTATCCATAAAAAACATTATCAAGCCATTTTTGACGAATAAGATTAGTTCGTGTAAGCATACTGTCAGGAAAAATAGACACATCTCCAAATTCATCATACGCCAGAGTATCATGTAATTGTATAGGTTTAATACCATATTTTGAGAGTTTTGCATTTTCTTTAAACTGTTCATAATATCCATTGCCAGTAGTTGCGTGAATAGTACCCGAAACATTCAAATATTTTGAAGCAGCATAATTATAATGTAAAGAATAATGATTTTGCTTATAACTATCTACCTCATTATCATAAAAATGCTCATTCCCTTTTTGGTCATAATATCTACCTGCAATATTATATGTTCTATCATTTTCGAGCAAATAATCAGGAATACCAACCCACGTAATACCCGTGCGTTGTCGTCCCAACATTGCATTTGCCGTAATTGTATGTTTTTTCGCAAAAAAAGCACCCGAAATATGCATTGATTCATGGTCAGAAAATCCACGTTGTACATATCCATCAGAGGTTAATTTACTATAACGAGCAGTAAACGAAAGGCAGCTATCAAGAATGCCAGTTGTTCCTGAAACCAATGTTTTTATCGTATTAAAAGACCCAATAGTACTCGACAGTTGCACGGCTGGTTTTTCCTGAATTCCAAGCGTTTGAAAGTTCAAAGAAGCTCCAAAAGAAGCAGCTCCATTTGTAGATGTCCCCACACCTCTTTGGATTTGCACCGCATCAACGGAAGATGCAAAGTCAGCCATATTAACCCAAAACACATTGTGCGATTCAGCATCATTTAACGGCACACCATTTATTGTAACATTTATACGCGTTATATCCGTACCACGCACACGCATATTTGTATATCCGTACCCAGTGCCATTTTCTGAAGTTGAAACAAACGAGGGAGTGTGGTCAAGCACAAACGTAATATCTTGTCCAATATTTCGGTTTGTGATATCACGTTCAGAAATAGTTGTTTGCGCAAACGGCATTGTTTCTTTTGCTTGAATAGCAGTAAGTAAAACGGGGTTAAGATTTACCGATGAAAAAGGAAGTGTAATAACGAGAGAAACATCGTGCTGTAACATTAGGTGTTTTGTAACAGTTTCATATCCAACAAATGATACCTCTATTTGATATTCTCCCGGAGCAAGTTTATCTAATATAAACGCTCCATCTTTATTTGAAACAACACCTAAAAATGTATTAAGAACAACCACAGAAGCATCGGGAATTGGAGTTCCTTGTTGATCTTTCACAATGCCCGAAATAGAATGTTTTTGGGCGTTAAGCGTCATTGCACATATCATACACACGAGACCTATTACATATTTTTTCATACATGTACTATTTAAAAATTAAAAAAATAAGAATAGGAACCGAATACTATTTTGTATTCATATGTGTAAGATTTCGAATTTCCTCCGCAGGTATTATCCTGTTCAGGTTCGAGGGTCTAAATTCTCAGCCTTAAATGGCACCCCTATTCTACGCCACAAAGATATGTATATTTTTTATAGTAACAATGAAAATGATATAAAAATATTTTTCATTTATAAATATATTACGCGTCATATTAATCAATTTTAAACAATGGTCTTTTTATGGAAAACCATTATCTTTGTATTAAATTAAAAAGTAAAAAA
>JAAYPM010000136.1 GCA_012519815.1 Bacteroidales bacterium | reverse complement strand
CTTGTTTTTCTTCTTGAGCTAATAATTTTGTTTTTTGTTCGAGCCAGGATGAATAATTTCCTTTCCACGGAATACCTTCTCCACGGTCAAGTTCTAATATCCAACCTGCAACATTATCAAGAAAATATCTATCATGGGTAATTGCTATTACAGTACCTTTATATTGTTGCAAATGCTGTTCGAGCCATGCAATTGATTCTGCATCTAAATGGTTGGTAGGCTCATCAAGCAATAAAACATCAGGTTCTTGTAATAATAATCGACATAAAGCAACTCGTCTGCGTTCCCCTCCAGAAAGATGCTCAATTTTAGCATCAGCATCAGGGCAACGGAGTGCGTCCATTGCACGCTCAAGTTTACTATCTAATTCCCATGCACCTTTTTGTTCAAGTATATCGGTAAGTACCCCTTGACGTTCAATGAGTTTATTCATTTGCTCATCGTCCATTGGTTCAAGAAATTTATTATTAACCTCCTCATATTCTTTGAGCAAGTCAACTAATTCTTGCATACCTTCTTGCACTGTTTCTTTAACTGTTTTAGTATCATCTAATACAGGTTCTTGTGCTAAATATCCAACAGAATATCCTGCTGAAAACACAACTTCGCCCTGATAGTTTTTTTCAAGCCCTGCAATAATTTTTAAAAGGGTTGATTTTCCTGAACCGTTTAGTCCAATAATTCCAATTTTTGCCCCATAAAAAAACGATAAATAAATGTCTTTAAGAACTTGTTTTTGAGGTGGGTAAGTTTTGCTTACCTTAACCATTGAAAAAATTATTTTTTTATCGTCACTCATGCCTTTATATTTTTTGCAAATGTACAAAATTCAATGGTATGTTAAAAATTTTTAGCATGTTTTACGAGTGCTGCGTGTTGTTATTTTATCTTGTGATTTTTAGCAATGTGTAGTAATATTAAGAAATAGAGAAATGGTGTTTTTATCACAAAACAATTTTTTACTTAATAAAGATAAAATTATAGAAGATGTTGAAAAAGTGAACGCTTGACTTGCTTGGTGAAAGCAGGGATTTTTTACCGATAAATTTCAATCGAAGCTGTTCTGTCCCGCTTTTGGAAAACTGTTGTTTGCTGATTTCATTTTAGATGTCAGTAAATTTATAAACTGTTTTTAATCGTTTTCTTCCCTGTGAATTAGTGTGTTGTATTTTTTTTCTATCGGTTTAGGGCATAATTTCCCTTTTAACCAAATAGGCAAAATACAAGCTGGAATAATTAAAGCAATCATTATTATTGTTCTTGTCCAATATAAAGCATCTGATAAGTTGGTTAAAATAATTATAATAAAAACTATAAGAGCAAATGAAGACATTATTGATACCCACATATAGTAGTTTGTTTTTTTGTTGCAACCCCATAAATTAGTAATCCATACCAAAAAACTGTTCCAAATGAAGAGGTTACAAAAAGAACCATAAGTGCAGTAAGGATAAGAGTTGCCAAAAGAATATGATTCCAAATTCCATATTTAGGAGAACTATACACGATAACTTTCATTATATACGTTGAATCTGCCTTCAATTCAATTTCGCTTTCAGTTTTCATTTCATATTTGTCTGTATAAGTATAACAATATTTACCAATAAAACTTTGACTATATGTGAAAACACAAAAAAAGCTAAGTAAAAAAGTACATATATATTTAGGAGATTGTTTCATACGTTTTTTGTTACCTCCAAATATACGCAAGTCCTTCAAATAATTAAATACGTTTTGTGTAATAAACAGCATATCAATATGTATGAAAAAGAGATTACAATTGTTTCATTTTCCATCTAAATCTTAATAAAAGGAGTGTGGCAACAGATGTTAGACCAACTAAATAGCCTATCCAAATACCTTGTGGTCCTATATTGAAGGTGAAAGTCATTAGGTAGCTAATTGGTAAAGCAATAGGGAAATAGGCTATTATTAAAAATATCATTGGTTTTTTAACATCTTCTAAACCGCGCAATGCACCAAGTGTTATAACTTGAAGTCCATCAAATATCTGAAATAGCCCCGCAATTACCATTAAACTTGCAGTAATTTGGATAACTTCAGGGTCGGGTACAAACCATTTTGGTATTTGATAACGTAATGAAATAAAAGCGGTAACGCTACCAACCATAAAGAATATAACTAAAACAAGAGAAGCTTTGACGGTGTTAACTATATTCTTTTTATCATTCATGCCATTATACTGGCTAACTTTTATTGTTGTTGCTGCTGCTAAACCAGATACAGCCATAAAAGTGAAACTGGTTAAACTTAGTGCAATCTGTTGAGCTGCAAGTTCTTTTTCGCCAATCCAACCCATCATAATACTACCTAAACTAAAGGTGAGAACTTCTACAATTGATTGTGCACCAATGGGAATGCCTGTGTTGAATAAGCGTTTTATGCTTTTAACTGTAATTGTAACTTTTTCTTTAAAATATCGCTCTGGTTCAAAAAGCTTCATTTTCTTGTATGCAATATAAAAGAGAAACGGCATTATAACTCTTGAAATTAACGTTGCAATGCCAGCACCTGTAAGCCCTAAAGCGGGAAACCCAAATTTTCCGTATATGAGAATATAGTTAAAACCAATATTGACAAGATTTGAAAATATCGTAATAAACATTGCTATTTTAGTGTTGCCTAATCCTTCTGCATATTGCTTGAAAATTAAAAAATATTGAAAAGGAAAAATAGAAGCAACCAAAATAAGATAGTAGGGGATAGATAGTCGTACAATTTCTTCTGATTGACCCAAATATGGAAATAGCAATACAATCAATGCCATACATATTGATTGTATTATTGAAAAATATGGATATATTTTAAAACTTTTCTTTAGCCAGCGTATCGACTTGTTTCTTTTACCGCCACCGTATGCTGCACCAATTATTGGGGTAATTGCCATGCTTACACCAATTCCAAATACCAATCCCACTAAAAAAATGCTGTTGGCAAATGCCGCTGCGGCAAGTTGTGTAGCACCTAAATGCCCAACCATTAAATTGTCTGCAAATACAACTATTATTTGCCCTGCTTGTGATAAAACTACAGGGAATGCTAAAAATAAATTGGTTTTATAATGACTATACGATTTTTGTCCTATTGAATTCATAGGACGCAAATATAAATTATTTCAATCTTTCAACTTCGATTTTTTGAGAATCTTCAAAGGATTTGTGTTTTTTTATATTCTGGCAAGGGGGTTAAGGGTTTAGGGGGAGGATTATTGTTTTCTTTCGGTTCCATTCCTAACGGAATGATAAAAAATCATTTTAAAACAAAAACCATGCGGATAGAACGCACACTCAACTAAGGAATTGTAAAACTATAATATCCGTTAAAATAAAAATATACTATCTTAGCAAAAAAGATTTTATTGATGAACAATAAAAAAAACATAATCATTCTGATTTTTAAAACAAAGTAGCTACTTTACCTAAAGAAGCACGGCAAAATATAGTTCAGGCAGTTAATAAAACAATGGTTTGCGCCTATTTTGAAATAGGTAGAATGATTGTTGAGGAAGAACAAAATGGAAAAGAACGAACTGAATATGGAAAACAAATCTTGAAAGAATTGTCAAAACGATTACATGCTGAATTTGAAAAAGATTTTTCTGAAACTAATTTAAAACAAATGAGGCAATTTTTTCTTGTTTACTCAATTCGTCAGACACTGTCTGACAAATTCAATTTAAGTTGGTTTCATTATTTAAAGTTGATGAGAATCAGCACTATAGAAGAGCGAAACTTCTACGAGATAGAGTCTATAAAAAATAATAGACAAACTTGAAGTTTTTTTATTAGAATTAAGTAAAGGATATACCTTTATTGGCAGGCAAGTTCGTTTCACTTTTGATGAAAAACATTTTCGAGTAGATTTAGTTTTTTATAATCGATTATTACAATGCTTTGTGTTAATAGATTTAAAAATAGGAGAAATAAATCATCAAGATTTAGGGCAAATGCAAATGTATGTGAACTATTATGACCGTTATATAAAACTTAACACCGATATCTTTGTAAATAACGACAATCACAACAAGGATAATATGGGACTATTTCGAAGAAACAAAAATAACAATAAACCAGTAATACGCCAAATTATTGAGCTTACTGAAAGTAAAGCTAAGAAAATTAATATACATGAAATTCAATTTAGACGAATTGTAGCTTAGCACGAAGAAGAAAACACAACAATTGAGATATTCACAAATAATGTAACATGGAAGGCATCTACTATTGCCGAATTGTATAGACGTAGATGGGACATAGAGACTTTCTTCAAGAAATTAAAGCAGAACTTAAACGTAAAAACGTTTATAGGCACATCGGAAAACGCCGTGAAATCACAAAT
>JAAYPM010000135.1 GCA_012519815.1 Bacteroidales bacterium | reverse complement strand
CTGCGTTTTCTATTTGCTTTTTTACAGACTCTTCTATTTGTTCAATTTCTTTGAGTTTGTCTAAAATCTCTTGTTTTACCTTTTCTAATTCAAGTAAAGAATTGTTAATTTGGTTCATGTTATTAATTTTAGTATTAAACATAGTTAGGGAGCTATAAAAATACAAAATAAAAATAACTTGACCAACTGCTTTGTATGTTTTTTTATAAAAGAATACATAAAGTCAATAATAATACTATTATAACTAAAAATGTTTTACCAAGAAAAATGTTTAAATTCCTTTGCACATCTATATTTTGAACATTATATATAGAATAAATTATATTTTGTATTCTGATATGAGCATTTGAATTTTTTACAACAATTTCAATATGTTCGGCTGAATTTTTTATTTCTTCTACTTCATTTTTTTTTGCTAAGATAGCAACAAAACTTTCTGGCAATGTATGTTGAATAATTTCAAACATATCTAAGCCATTTAAACTATTAAATTCATTATTATCTTCAAATGTATATTCAGATATTATTACTGAAATGTTTTTTTTATTTGGTTTTTGAATAAATGTTTCCTCAAAAAAAGCTTCGGCACTTTTATATTGTATAAGCGTATGAGGAATATCGAGTTTGAATTTTTTTAAAAAAGACGCTAAAAAAAACGTATCATTACTTACTAAATAAACAAACACATGTGGCGAAATAGTGTTTAACAGCTTTTTGTATAGCGTATGTGTTTTTATATTAATTAGTATTGAAGAAAATCGCATGTTTTTATCCAAAAAATATGTACGTTATTATAATTGCAGCGATAACTCCTGCCAAATCAGCTATAAGTCCCGCAGTTACTGCATATCTTGTTTTTGTAATTCCCACCACTCCAAAATATAACGCTATGATATAAAATGTTGTGTCTGCCGCCCCTTGAAACACAGATGCAAGTCGTCCGCTAAAAGAATCTGCACCAAAAGTATTCATTGTTTCTACCATCATTGCTTTTGCACCACTTCCGCTTAAAGGTTTCATAAAGGCAGTAGGGAGCGCATCAACAAAACGAGTGTCCATATTAAACCATTCTACAATATATTTAATGCCATCAAGCAACATGTCCATTGCTCCAGAAGCACGGAACACGCCTATAGCCACAAGCATTCCCACCATAAATGGAATTATTTTTACGGTTACCGAAAATCCTTCTTTTGCTCCTTCAATAAAGGCATCATATATATTAATTCGTTTATATAAGGCTCCTGCCATAAAGCCAATAATTATGCTTAAAAGAATAAGATTGCTGGCAATTGTTGTAAATGTTTCAAGTTCGTTTTTATCTAAATGTGAAAGGAAAAAAATTAAAGCTGCCAAAAAAACAACAACTCCGCCAATCCATGATATAACAGTTTTATGTAATAAATTTAATTTTTGTCGTATGCCGACATATAAAATTGCTGTAATTGTTGAAACGGCGGTGGCTATAAGTAAAGGAATAAAAATATCGGTTGGATTTGCAGAGCCGGCAGTTGCTCTAAGTGCTAATATTGATACGGGAATTATTGTAAGTCCTGAAGTGTTAAGTGCCAAAAACATTATTTGTGCATTTGAGGCTGTGTCTTTTTTGGGATTGAGATCCTGAAGACTTTGCATGGCTTTTAAACCTAATGGTGTTGCCGCATTGTCAAGCCCCAGCATGTTTGCAGAAAAATTCATTACTAATTGCCCGTTTGCTGGATGATTTTTTGGTATTTCCGGAAATAATTTTGAGAAAAAAGGTCCAACAATCCGAGATAATACAGAAATAGCACCTGCTTTTTCACCAATATTCATAAAGCCAAGCCAAAGAGTCATCACACCAGTTAAAGGAAGAGCAATATTCATAACAGCTGTAATCGACATGTCAAACGTGCTTTGAATCATTCGCTCAAATACCGTGTTGTCTCCAAAAAATAAAAATTGAATAATAGCAACAATAAATCCGATAATAAAAAAGCCTACCCAAATGTAATTCAGTACCATAATGTTTAAGATATTCGTCGCCCTTTCCAATAAAGAGGCTTTGTTAATGCAAAAATAGGGATTAATGTAATATAAATAAAATAAAAAAACTGAAATGGAATTGATAATACAATAAAACGTTTCTTGTTAAAAAATGGCAGTGTTGTGTAAAAGAAAATACCGTCTATAATTATTTTTGCGATTAAAAGAGTTATTGCGAGCGGAAGTATTTGTATATATAATATGCTTATTATAAACGCTACAAAAATACTGGCATTTTCAAGATACACGCAGTTGGCAATAAAAATAGAGTCAAAATCTTTGTAAGCTGCTGATTTTGAACTCCACCTGATTCGTTGTTGTATAAAGCTTTTGATAGAATTTGGTGGCAGAGTATATACAAGTGCATTTTTATCTTGAATAAATTGTATATGCGTATTTGTATTTTTTTTTGCTGCATGTAATAAAAATATATCATCTCCCGAGGCGTATGTTTCATTTCTTGAAAGAGTTGCTAATTCTTTTGATATAAGCATATTTGCTGCATTACAACTATACGGATGATTAATGTTTGCCAACCCGCCTTGTGTTGCAATTAATGATAAAAAATCAAGGGTAAAAAAGCGTTCAATCACTTTTTTTTCATGAATATGATCTACAGCCCCAAATAAAAAGCATAGTTTGTTTTGAGGAATATGCGCAGCAAATGTTGATATCCATTTTTGGTTCATAGTACAATCTCCATCGGTAAAAAGTAAATAATCACCTTTGGCATGTGTTTGTGCAAAAGCAATTGCTTGTTTTTTAGAAATGCTGTTGTCTGGAGCAAGATATGTATAAAAATTTGGAAGTTTTGCACACTCAGCTTCAAGAATTACACCTGTTTCGTCTTCGGAATGGTCGTTAATAATAATAACTTCAAATAAATGAGAGGGATAATCTTGTAATTTTAAATATTGTATAGTTTGAGCAATAGTTTGAGCTTCGTTTCTTACGGCTATAATTACAGAGATAAATGGCAAGGAGCATGAGTTTGCTGATTTTAATGGGTGTTTCCACCCGTATGTTGCAGCAAAAATAACGCCTGCATATACACATGTAATAATGCCAAAAATTATAATAAGCATTTTAGGTTGTATTTGTTTGCCATAAAAATACAAGAAATACCAATAAGTTGTGCGTTTTTTTTGATGAGAGTAAAAAAAAGTACTAATTTAGCCGACTATTTAATAGCTTTTTTATAATAGTATAAAAATATGTGGACAAAACTGGCTGGTTTTATTTTGCGATATCGAGCAATGATTATTATAACATTGTTTGTATTGACCTTGGGAATGATATATAATGCCAGAAATGTTAAACTTTCTTATGAATATGCAAATATGCTTCCCGAAAAAGATACTGCATTTCTTGAGTTTCAGAAATTCAAATCTTATTTTGGCGAAGATGCAAACATTATGGTTATTGCTATGCAAGACCATAATTTTTTTGAGTTAGAAAAGTTTAACAATTACCTTGATGTGTGTGATTCTGTATCATCTATTGAGGGAGTTGAAGGGATATTATCATTTGCTCATGCGTTTAAATTGCAAGGAACACGACTTGCTAAATTTTTTGAAACAAAACCACAAACGCAAGAAGAACTTGATTCAATTTCTCAATTGATTTTACATCAAGATATTTATAGAAATCTTTTATATAATGACACATCTCATGTGTATTTAACAATGCTAACTATCAACAAAAAAATACTTGATAGTCCCGCACGAGAAGCGTTGCTTGATGAAATTATTGAGTTGTTTGATATGTACGGAGCAGACAATTCGCAAGAGATTATATATTCTGGCTTGCCATTTATTCGAACCAAAACTTCATTGAAAATACAAAGCGAACTTGTTCTTTTTGTTTTTTTAGCTGCATTTGTGTGTGCTCTTATATTATTCTTATTTTTTCGATCGCTGAAAATAGTGTTTTTTACTATGTTAATTGTAACAGTTGCTGTTTTTTGGATGCTTGGTTGGATGGGGATTTTGGGCTATGATTTTACTATTTTAACGGCATTGTTACCACCACTTATTATTGTTATTAGTGTGCCCAGTAGTGTGTATTTTCTTAATAAATACCACCATGAATATGCTTTGCATAGCAATAAAATAAAAGCCTTGCAGCGTGTTATTAGTAAAGTTGGAAATGCTACGTTTTTAACAAATTCTACTACTGCATTAGGATTTGCTACATTTATTATTACTGAAAGTAGAATTTTAGTTGAGTTTGGTATTGTTGCCTTTTTAGGGATTATGAGTATTTTTTTACTTACTATATTGTTAATACCTACCATTTTTAGTTATTTATCTCCACCTACTCAAAGGCAGGTTAAACATCTTGAAAGTCCTGTTATACAGGGTGTTGTAAAGTTTTTTATTAAAACAGCATTAAAACATCGAAAAGTTGTATATACCATCGCTGTTCTTCTTCTTTTGGTTGGTGTTTGGGGGATAACTAAAATGGAAAGTACGGGATATATGGTAGATGATTTACCACCTGATGATCCAATTCTTACTGATTTGCAGTACATTGAAACGCATTTTAATGGAATTTTACCACTTGAAATACAAGTTCAAACCGAAAATAAAATAAATATTTTACGTGATAGAGATTTTTTACAGCGTTTATTAGATTTAAACGATTCGCTTAAAACATATCCCGAAATTTCAAAATCGCTTTCAATAGCTGATCTTATACGTTTTGCGTGGCAGGCTCATAATGGCGGCGATCCACAATATTATACATTGCATAATAGTATAGATTTTGGATTTCAGAATAAAATGGGACGATTGGTACGCTCGCAAGATGCAAAAATACAATATGCTATTGTTGACAGCACTAACACCCGTTTTCGTGTAAAATGTAATGTAAAAGATGTTGGAACAATACGCATGAAAACTGTTGAGACAGATTTACGTGCTGATTTAGATTCAATTTTTCCACCCGACACATATACTACAACTATTACCGGTTCAAGTATAGTGTTTTTTAAAGGAACAAATTATCTTATTAAAAATTTATTTTCGAGTTTAATTCTTGCCATAGTCATAATTGCGTTTTTTATGTCATCTATGTTTCAATCAAAACGAATGGTGTTTGTGGCCTTATTACCTAATTTATTGCCTTTAGTTTTAACCGCAGCACTTATGGGATTCTTCCACATTCCTATAAAACCATCAACAATTCTTGTGTTTAGTGTTGCATTTGGAATCTCTGTTGATGATACAATTCACTTTTTGGCTCGATATAGACAGGAATTAAAACTAACAAATTGGAATATCGGCAAATCTGTTGTTTATGCACTTCGCGAAACAGCTACAAGCATGATTTATACAACGGTAATTTTATTTTTTGGTTTTCGAATTTTTGTGGCATCTCAATTTGGAGGTACTGTTGCCTTAGGAGCTTTAGTGTCAATAACCTTATTGTTTGCCTTGTTTTCAAACATCCTTATATTACCAAGTTTGCTGTTGACATTAGAGAAAGCAATCACAAATAAATCGTTTAAAGAACCTTTGTTACAAATTTTTAATGAAGAAGAAGATATAGAATTAGATGAATTAAAAATTACGCAACATTCTGATTTTTTAGATAAAAACTAAAGATGCATGACAGATGAAAATTAAAATATTAGTAACAGGTGGAGCTGGATTTATTGGTAGTGCCTTGGTCTCTGCACTCTTAGCAAAACAAAATTATTATGTAGTTGTAATTGATGATTTATCTACTGGTGATATTTTGAAGTTACCTCCTCGTGATACTCAAAACTTTAAATTTATTCGTTGTGATGTAAACGATTATCAAAGTATTGCAGCAGTGATGCATTCGTATAAATTTGATTATGTATTTCATTATGCTGCAATGGTTGGGGTTATAAGAACACAACAACACCCATTAAAAGTTTTGCATGATATAGACGGAATACGTAATGTATGCAGTTTGTCTAAAAACACAGGCGTTAAACGCTTGTTTTTTGCATCTTCATCTGAAATTTATGGAGAACCATTTGAAATCCCTCAACATGTATATACTACTCCTCTTAACTCCAGAGTGCCATATGCTATTGTGAAAAATGTGGGCGAGGCATATTTGCGTTCGTATTATCAAGAATTTGGACTTGAATATTCAATATTTCGCTTTTTTAATACCTACGGACCTAAGCAAAGTATGGATTTCGTAATGAGCAAATTCATGATTAAAGCTCTTAAAAATGAAAATATTGAAATATATGGTGACGGAAGCCAAACACGTACGTTTTGCTATATAAATGATAATATTGAAGCATGTTTAAATGCGTTTGAACAAAATCTTGTGGTAAATGATGTGGTGAATATTGGTGGTAACAAAGAAATTACTATTAAAAATTTAGCTGAAATTATTATACAAAAAACAAATTCAAAATCTAAAATTGTACGTGTACCTCCGCTTAAAGACGGAGATATGCATAGACGATGTCCTGACAATACATATATGAAAGAACAATTGCTAAAACGTGAGTTGATTCCTCTTGAAGAGGGAATTCAAAAATTATTGCATGTTGGACTTTTTGATAATACTAAGTGATTGAAGAATAGTGTTTTATTGTAAAAACACGTCTCTGTTTTAATGAGAAATAAATATGAAAAGTTTAAAACCGTATCAAACGTATATAAATAACGAACTTATCAAACGTATTGATTCGCCTAAGTATCAAACACCTAAGGGATTGTATGAACCCTGTGCGTATATTTTAAAAAATGGAGGAAAACGTGTACGTGCCTCATTAGTTCTTATGGCGACTAAACTTTTTTCTCAAAATTATTCGCAAGCTATTTCTACAGCTTTGGCATTTGAAACATTTCATAATTTTACTCTTATTCATGATGATATTATGGACGATGCATCTTTGCGGAGAGGGCAACAAACGGTGCATGTAAAATGGAATACAAATACGGCTATTCTTTCTGGTGATGCGGTAATGATTCTTGCATATACGTTTTTTGAAGAAACGCAAGAATATATGCCAAAATTATTTAATCTACTTAATACAACTGCTCTTGAAGTGTGTGAAGGACAGCAATATGATATTGATTTAGAACAAGCAGATTTAACCGATTCTATTGTGTCTGAACGTATGTATATTCGTATGATAGAGCTAAAAACATCAGTATTAATAGCGGCATGTTTAAAAGCTGGAGCAATTATTGGCGGCGCATCTGATAAAGATGCCGACTTATTATATGAGTTTGGTAGAAATCTTGGAATTGCGTTTCAGTTGCAAGATGATTTGTTAGATACGTATGGCGAGGTGCAAACCTTAGGAAAAAAAATAGGAGGGGATATTTACGAAAATAAAAAAACATTTCTTGTAATTAAAGCTCTTGAAAAATTGCCATCTAAAGAATCGCAAAATCTTATTGCTCTTTATAAATCTAAGGATTCTTCACAGTCAAAATATAAAGATGTTATAAAATTATTTGATATGGCAGCTGTAAAAGAAATTACAGAGGCGTGTGTGGCTGAATATTTTTCTCGTGCCGAAATGTGTTTGTCAAAAGTTTCTGTTTCTCATGATGATAAAGTTGAAATGTATAACTTTTTAGATGATTTAAAACAAAGAAATTTTTAAAACGATAATTTTTTTTGTGATTTCATGGGATTTTAATTTACCTTTTGTATCTTAGCCCTGATTTTTAACTAAAAACTTAAAAGTATGAAAAAATTAATTTACGTATTTGGAATTATTTTAGGATTTGCATTCGCTGCATGTACATCAACTCCAACAGCTCAAACTGATGAAGCTATTGAAACTGAGCAAGATGAGATAGAGGCAGTTGTTGACGAAATTGACGAAGCTGCTATTGATGCTGTGGTTGTAGATTCTCTTGAAGTACAAGTAGACGAAGAAGAATTTGTTGAAGAATAATTCAAACAAATATTCAAACAAAATCTAAAAAAAGTCTATTCATATTTTGAATAGACTTTTTTTTATATCATATTCATAATTTTTTTGCTTTTTTAATAGTATAAAATTACAATTCTTTGGAACAGTAATTTCACAATTGCAATGTTCATCTATTTTCCTGTGCGTATTGATGTTATAAAAGATTGAATTGTATCTGATAAGTTGTCTGACTTTTGAATGGCTTGAATAAAAGCACTGCCAATAATTACCCCATCTGCATATTCACTTGCTTTTTTGTATGTTGCATTATTTGATATGCCAAATCCAATAAGGCGAGGAGTTTTTAAATTCATGTTTGAAATGCGAGCAAAATATGCAATTTGTTCATTATCAATATCCATTTTGCTTCCTGTTGTTGCTGCAGATGATACCATATATATAAAGCCGTTTGATGCTTTATCAATTTGCAGCACACGTTCTTGCGGTGTTTGTGGAGCTATTAAAAAAATCACACTAATGTCATATGATTCAAAGAGTGTTTTGTATTTTTCTTCATATTCCCATAAAGGTAAATCAGGAATTATAACACCGTCAATACCAATTTCTTTACACGATTTGCAAAAACTCTCGAAGCCAAACTGATAAATAGGATTAATATATCCCATACATAATAGGGGTATTGATACTGTTTTGCGAATGCTGCGTAATTGATTGAACACACCTTCTATTGTAATGCCATTTTGTAAAGCAACAGTGCTGCTGTCTTGAATTGTTTTACCATCGGCAAGTGGATCGCTGTACGGAAGCCCAATTTCAATCATATCAACTCCTGCTTTTTGTAATTCTTGAATGACGGTTGCGGTGTCATGCAAATTAGGATATCCAGCAGTCATGTATATTGAAAGTATTGTGTCTTTTTTTTCGGAAAATAGTTGTTGAATTCTATTCATAGTGTATAATTTAAAACGAATCTTTGTATTTTATATATGTCTCCATGTCTTTATCGCCTCGCCCCGAAAGATTTACCACAACAATATCGTTTGGTAAAAAATTATTTTTTTCGAGTGCTGCTAAGGCGTGTGATGACTCTAATGCGGGAATGATGCCTTCGAGTTTTGTAAGTAAAAAAGCAGCACGCAGTGCTTCTTCATCGCTTGCATTTTGTACACGAGCACGTCCTGTTTCGTACAAATGTGCATGAAGTGGTCCAACTCCCGGATAATCAAGTCCCGCAGAAATTGAATATGGTTCTATAATTTGTCCATCTTTTGTTTGCATAACTAACGTTTTGCTTGCATGTAATATGCCTGTATTTCCAAGTACAGTTGTTGCTGCCGATTTTCCAGAATCAACACCTAAGCCCGCAGCTTCAACCGAAATAAGCGTAACACGTTCATTGTCTAAAAAATGATAATACGCACCTGCGGCATTGCTTCCGCCTCCAATACATGCAATTATATAATCAGGATAGTTGCGTCCGATTGTTTCTTGTAACTGCCATTGTATTTCTTCGCTAATAATAGCTTGTAGGCGAGCAACCATGTCAGGGTAGGGGTGTGCTCCAACAACGCTCCCAATAATATAAAATGAATCAGGATTGCTTATCCAATATCGAAAGGCTTCATTTGTTGCATCTTTTAGTGTTTTACTACCGCTTTCAACAGAAACCACTTTTGCACCAAGCATTTCCATACGTTTTACATTTGGTTGTTGCCGTTCAACGTCAATTTTACCCATAAAAACAATGCACTCTAATCCCATTAAAGCACACACTGTTGCTGTGGCAACACCATGTTGACCAGCACCTGTTTCTGCAATAATTTTTGTTTTTTGTAAACGCTGCGCTATTAAAACTTGTCCTATACAATTATTAATTTTGTGAGCACCGGTATGATTTAAATCTTCACGTTTTAAATAAATGTTTGTGTTGTATTTTTCTGATAAACGCGTAGCTTTATATAAGGCAGATGGTCGTCCTACATAATTTTTTAAGAGATCACGGTATTCTTTTTGAAATGATTCAGATTCAATAATTTGTATGTAATTGTTTTCTAATTCTTTAATGTTTGGATATAACATTTCTGGAATAAAAGCTCCTCCAAAATTTCCATAATACCCTTTATTGTTAACTGTATATTTCATTATTTATGTTTTTATGCAAAAGTATGCTTTTTCAGTATTTTTTATGTTTTTATCTACATCTTTTTAAAGATTTCAGCTTGTTAATATCTTATTTAAAAACATCTGTAGTTTTTCTATTCATTTTTTTATTTTTGTTTTTTACAAAATCAAACAATTAGTACAATGAATAGAGATACAAAAATTTTCGATTTAATAGAACAAGAACATAATCGTCAGTTACAAGGTATTGAACTTATAGCGTCAGAAAACTTTGTGAGCGAGCAGGTAATGCAAGCTATGGGCTCGTGTTTAACAAATAAATATGCTGAGGGATATCCGGGTAAACGATATTATGGTGGTTGCCAATTTGTTGATGAGGTTGAGCAACTTGCTATTGACAGAGCAAAAGAATTGTTTGGTGCAAGCTGGGCAAATGTGCAGCCACATTCAGGTGCTCAGGCAAATATGGCTGTTTTTATGACTGTATTAAAACCCGGTGATACATTTTTAGGATTTGATTTGTCGCATGGTGGACATTTATCGCATGGTTCGCCAGTTAATTCTTCGGGATTGCTGTACAATCCTATTGCATATAAGGTAAAAGAAGAAACTGGTATGATTGATTATGATGAGATGGAACAACTTGCTCTTGCTCATTTTCCAAAATTAATAGTGGCTGGAGCATCGGCATATTCTCGTGATTGGAATTATGAACGTATGAGGGCTATTGCTGACAAAGTGGGGGCTATTTTAATGGCAGATATTGCGCACCCCGCAGGATTAATTGCAAAAGGTTTGCTTAATAATCCATTTCCTCATTGTCATATAGTTACTACTACTACGCATAAAACATTACGTGGACCACGTGGAGGATTGATTTTGATGCACGAAGATTTTGAAAATCCATGGGGTGTTACAACTCCTAAAGGAGGATTGAAAACGGTTTCTCAGATGTTAGATTTTTCGGTATTCCCAGGTGTGCAAGGCGGTCCATTAGAACATGTTATTGCTGCAAAAGCAGTGGCTTTTGGCGAAGCTTTAACTGATGAATATACTCACTATATAACACAGGTTAAGAAAAATGCTTCGGTAATGGCACAAGAATTTATAGCAAAAGGCTATAAAGTTATTTCAGGAGGCACAGATAATCATTCAATGTTGATTGATTTGCGTTCAAAATTTCCAGACATGACAGGCAAGCAAGCTGAAAATGTTTTAGGTGAGGCTGATATCACGATTAATAAAAATATGGTTCCGTTTGACAGTAGAACTCCTTTTACCACCTCAGGTTTTCGACTTGGAACGGCAGCTATAACAACTCGTGGGGTAAAAGAATCTGAGATTATTTCTATTGTTTCTTTTATTGATACAGTTTTGTCTCATTCACATGATGCGGCTGTAATTTCTGATGTTCGTAAAAGTGTAAATACGCTTATGAGTTCATATCCTTTGTTTGCGTAGTTTTTTTAATCAGGAGTAATGTATTTAATACATTATTATCCGATAAAAATAACAAAGCAAAAGAAAAAGAGACTTCTCGCTACGTTCGAGATGATATTCAGTTAGTTATGTTTTGTTTTGAAATTGATTGGTGATGAAATCGCTAACCAACCCCAAAACAAAAAAATCAAATAAACGTATTGTCATTCTGAGCGTAGCGAAGAATTTGAAAATTTTAGTCGGGCAACAATAATTTTAATATTTATATCTTCTCTAATTTTTTACATAAAAAATTGGATTTCTATATGTATTTCCAATTTTAAAGGTGTTGGTGGCTATATTGAATACTAAAAACCCCTAATAGGGAATTTTTTTATAGATTTTATTGCTTGTTTGTGATTATAGTTTTTTACAGAAAGTGTTAATATAATACTATATTCAAAGGTTTGTTCTATTTCTAAAAAACATCTTTTAGAAAACACGAAAGCTACAATTATCCTTCAAAATCACAATATAAATTCAGTATTGATTATTTAAAGAATTTATCGTTAGGATGTGGTACAGCAGATTTTCGTGCATTACGGCCAGGCAATGCCAAGTCATGAATTTCAAAACTAAGTGTAACTTCATGAGAACCACCAGTAGAAAGTCCTGCAGCAGAAATAGTCATGTCGTAATTATATAAAAATCTATATAATTCTTTATTGTTTTTGTTTTTAGAATATTTAATATATCCTAAGGTAAATATCATTGAATCAAAGCTTTTTTTCTTAATATCTTCAATATAATCGGCTAATTGTTCACGTTTCCAATATTGTTTTCGCATCCACGCTCCAATGTACAAAGAAGATACAAACGAAATTTTTGATGGAATTACTGCATTTAATCCAAATGATAATGTTTTTGCTCCTGCTTCCTCTCCTTTAAATAAATATTGCGATTCCGCTTGATTTTCATAAAGGAATCCTGGTGTTAATAAGAAGAAACGATTATGAAATCCACTTCTATTAATACGAACCATTGAATACCCATGAATTACCATTTTCATAGGAAGAGGTGCTTCATTACCATCATCTAACCATGAAAAATCGGGTTCTGATAAATGGTGAAATGCTATACCAAATGTATTTGCAGCAATATATTTTACTGGTGTTTCTCGAATATTAAATCGCACAATCATACCAGCACTATAATCAAAAGCACCTTTTGAACCAACACCATCTTCTGGAGCAACGAACTCAGTTTCATAAATAGCACCAAAACGCGGGTCATATTGGTCAGTAAACGTTAACCCTCCGTAATCTATTGTTTTATAAACATATTGTGCACCTGCACCAATTTGAATCATAAAATCAGGTAAAATACGAATTTGTTTTGCATATGTAAGTCCACCATTAAATGTATTTAAGAAATTTTGTCCTTGCGTGTTTCTTGTCATATGAGCACCAAAGCCACCTTGTGCAAATTTGTCGTCGTAATAGTCAAATGCAATACTTTGAGTGCCATACTCACCAGGCACGTTTACCCACAAATGCCTATCACTAATTGTACCTCTTAATCCAGGATTAACCCCCGTAAAAGCAGGATTATAATACAATTCTTTAAAATAAAACTGCGAAAAGTTAGGGTCTTGAGCTCGCAATACACTTACGCATAATAGCAGAGGCAATAAAGCAACTATAAAAAGGTATATCTTTTTCATTGTATATAGTGTATTATTTTTAACATTTATTCTCTCAACACAATTATATAATAAACTCTAAATAAAGCTATGATATGCAAACATACAAAAATAATCTAAAAAGTACATCTTTATTAACAAATAATAAGAAAAATAATTTTAATTTGATTTCACAAAACTTTCTAAATAAAAAATAAAGATAATATATTTTTTTACAATATTATATAATATTTGCTTTTGAATCAAAAAAAATGCAACTAAAATGTTTTTTTTTTT
>JAAYPM010000134.1 GCA_012519815.1 Bacteroidales bacterium | reverse complement strand
GTATGCAAATTTTTTAATTTGTAATGATGCCGTGTTGGTGCCTTTGTATAATACCGAAAAAGATGCTGTTGCATTGCAAGTTTTTAAGTCGGTATTTCCTGATTATGAAATTGTTGGGATTGATTGTTCTGTTCTTATAAGTCAACATGGTTCGCTGCATTGTGTTACTATGCAATATCCAGAAATAACATTCTAAACTACTGTTTTTTTACAAATATGTATAAAATTGTTTTTTGTATAGGGTAAAGCATGCTGTTTTTTGTTATATATATGTGATGAATAATAAAATCTTATTTTGATGTTGAAATATATATATAAAATACTATCAATTTGTTTTTTGTGCTTGCTAATTGCATGTGATCAGCCTGCTATTGAGCCTCAAAATAGTGATGATGATACTATGACAGATACATCGAATAGTACAGATTCGAACCAAGATACAGTATCGTTTGAAATTGTGAATTTAAAGTTGACTACTCCGCAATTGGTTGCTTCGAACAATCAATTTGGATTTGAGTTATTTTCTCATTTGTTTGCACAATCAAATGGAAAACAAAATATTTTCATTTCGCCTATGAGTGTTTCAATGGCTTTAACAATGGCGTATAATGGTGCTGCTGGTAGCACTAAAACGGCAATAGAAACAACCTTAAAACATTCTGGTTTATCAAATACCTCATTAAATCAAACAAATCAATATCTTCTTAATGCTCTTGTAAATGCTGATGATGACGTATTGTTAACAATTGCAAATGCTATTTTTTATGAGCAAAATTTTTCTGTGCTACAAAGTTTTATTGATACAAATAGCACTTATTTAGATGCAAGTGTGCATCCCTTAGATTTTATGAATCCAGAATCGTCTGAATATATAAATCAGTGGGTTTCTGAAAAAACGAATGGATTAATTCCAAAAATGATTGAGGGAAGAATTCCAGCTGATGCGGTAATGTATCTTATAAATGCTCTGTATTTTAAGGGAATATGGAAATATCAATTTGACGAAGCGAATACTGTTGAACGTGCCTTTTTTGTTGATAATGAAACAATTATTAATGTTCCTACAATGCATATTTTTGAAATATTCCGATATGCGTATAATGATATTGCCGAAATAGTTGAACTACCATATGGAAATTCTTCGTATTCAATGTTTATTGTTTTGCCACATATTAATAATAAAACAAATGAATTTGAATTTTCTGATGTAGTATGGAAACAATGGCGTTCTTCTCTTGAAAAACAACAATTACATCTTGCATTACCTAAATTTTCATTTGAATATGCAACTTCATTGCGTTCCATATTGTCTGATATGGGAATGTCTGAGGCTTTTAGTTCGAGTGTTGCAGATTTTTCAAATATAAATGAGTTTCAAAAAGTATCAATTTCAGATGTTATGCACAAAACGTTTGTTGAGGTTTCTGAGGTTGGAACTGAAGCAGCTGCTGCAACAAGTGTAGAGGTTTTTGTAACGTCAGTACCAAAAGCATGCACCGTAAATCGTCCGTTTTTATTTGTTATTCAAGAAAAAAACACCGAGTCAATTGTATTTATTGGTCATGTTTTCAATCCTTTACAAAAATGATTTAAAATCGTACTCTAAAGTTTTGTTTTGCAACTCCTGTTCTAAAAAACACAATTCCTAATTTAAATAAATCTATACTGAGAGAAACGCGTGGATCGTTACAAATAGTTTTCCATGCGTCATGCATATCAGCACTCCAATAAATATCATCAAAAATAAGAATAGAATCTGCATTACAATACGGATATAGTTGTTCAAAATAGTTGAGTGTGGCTTCTTTTGTATGATTTCCGTCTATAAACGCCATGTCAATATGCCTAAGTTCTTGTAATGCAGGCAGTAGGGTGTCTGAAAAATTACCAACACGTATTGTTATATTTGACAATCTGCATGTTTGAAATGTGTTTTGTGCAATGTCTGCAATATTTTGCGAACCTTCGAGTGTAACAATATTTGCTTTTGCATATCCCGCCGCCATATATGCACCGCTTATACCAAGTGAAGTGCCAATTTCAAGTACATTTTGTGGTTTAAAATAGCGACACATACGAAATAAAAGTTGTGCATATTTTTTTGGCGATAGACTTGTTTGGGCAATTTTGCCAATCATACGATGTGTTGATTGTAATTGCTGCGAACCTGCTCCAAAATCTGTAACTTCAATATATTGTGTGTTTTTTTGTAGCAACTTTCTATGTTGTTCAATTGCTGCATATTCAGTATATTTTTGTGTTTCAATAAATACGGAGCGAATAAGGGAATATACAAATGGAGAATGAATGCCGTGTCCGCGAGCATGGCGAGAAGTAAAAAAATAACGAATACCTTGTTTTATGAGAAAAAAATTCATGATTGTATGTCGCTCGTGTTTATATATTCAAATTGAATGTAACAATTGCAATTTTTTTGCATATGTTTATATCGCTGTCGTGCTGCTTTGTTAGCCTTTTGTGTTTGCGATTGAGAAGCACAAGACATAGTTCCGCATATAAGAATACAAAAAAATAGTTTGTACAATTGTTTCATAATTTTTTTTTCAAATATACCGTAAATTTATGAGTCTCGCCAAAATGTATTATTTTTATCAACTCAAAATATGATAAAATGAAAAAAGTAATTCTTCTGTTTTTTTTATTGTTTGGCGTTATATGTGTTGTGTTGTCGCAAAAACTACATACACATGTGCATTATGAGTGTATTGCCGATAATCGAGAATATTATTCTCCCTATGGATTTCCACAAACAATTTTTGGTTCACAAGCTGCATTTGAAGCTGGCTTTACAATAGATTCTCTTGAGCGAATTATGTTTGGTATAAATTATTTGTACATATTTGGCACACCAATATTTGAAAAACCGTTTGTGCCAACTTTATATTATTCGTATGCACAAAACAAGGAAAATACGAAACCACATATAACATTATATTTGGGAAGTTTTCCACGAAAAACGTTTTTCCCGCTTGTCATGTACACCGATTCTTTGTATTATTTTAGACCAAACACGCAGGGACTTAATGTACATGTGAAAAACACTGATTTTTTACTGCCGCAATTGAGTTTTTTTCAAAATTTTGTATTTGATTGGATGACACTCGAAAATTATGGTGCAAAAGAAGAATTTCTTGTAGGAGTTTCGGGGAAATTACAATACAAGCATTTTTTTATTACCGATAATTTTTATTATCAACATCGAGCTGAGGATAATGTAAATGCAGGAAAAGATATTATTGATAATGGCACATATTCAATTATGTTTGGTAAAAAATTTTATTCTCGCAATAAAACCAATTCTAACGAAACAATACTTGAACCTATGCTCCGTGCTAAACTTGAAGTTGGAAATCTGTTTACATGGCAACAAATTCGTCCACAAAATACAGAGTATTCTCAAGGTTTATTGGGAGCGTTTACATTGTATCTTACAAAAAAAATTGACATGGCAGCCACGTATTATATTGGCGATAAAACGCATCTTATTTTAGGCGATCCTTTGTATAGAAGTGGTAATTACTTGCGATTTGATGCATCATATACGTTTAAAAATACTCATCGTGTATATACATATTTTACATACTCTTTGCATTGTATTCAGGGAGAAATTAATCATTCACAAAAACTATATTTGCGGGTAGCTATATAAAATATGAATAGTGTTTTAGATAATGACATACAATTTTTGCCGTCGGTTGGTCCAAAACGAGCAGAATTATTACGAGCAGAATTAGATATTTATACAATTCGTGATTTGCTTAATTTTTTTCCGTTTCGTTATATCAATCGCAGCGAATTTTATGCTATTAAAGATTTGCATGTTTCAACGGCACAAGTGCAAGCAAAAGGTGTTATTACGAAGGTAATGATTGAAGGAGTGGGAGCAAAGCAACGAGTTAAAGCCTATTTAACTGATGGCACTGGAGTTCTTGAGCTTGTGTGGTTTAAACAAATAAAATGGGTTTCTGAGTATTTAAAACCAAATATAGAATATGTGGTGTTTGGACGTTTATCTGAATATCGTTCCTCTATTACTATGTCGCATCCTGAAATAGAAGAACTTTCAAAGTTTCAGGAACGTTCGCAACATGGTTTGTTTGGCGTGTATCCATCTACCGAAAAAGTGAAAAAGGCTAATATTCACGGAAAAATATTTCGTGTAATGATAGAAAAAGCGTTTGAAAAATTAGGAAACGAACCAATTCCAGAAACACTGCCAGCAAGTATTTTACAAGAATTAGCATTGCCCAATTTACGCGAAACATATAAAACGCTTCATCTTCCCGAAAAACTATCATCGGTGGCACGTGCCCAATTTCGCGTGAAATTTGAAGAGCTGTTTTGGGTGCAACTTGCGTTAGTATATAGAAAACAAATACATGAACGTTTTGTAAAAGGATTTACTTTTTTTCGGGAAAACGATAACATATTATCAACGTTTTATTCAAAATATTTACCTTTTCCGCTTACTGGTGCACAAATTCGTGTTATGTCTGAAATTCGTGCCGATGTTGAGCAAGGAAAACATATGAACCGACTTGTGCAGGGAGATGTGGGAAGTGGTAAAACATTAATTGCAATTTTTTCTATGCTCATGGCAATTGATAACGGTTATCAGGCGTGTTTAATGGTTCCTACCGAAGTGCTTGCACAACAGCATTTTACTTCAATTTCAAAAATGCTTGCAAATGTTCCTGTGAATATAGCATTACTTACCGGTTCAACAAAAACAGCAGAGCGTAAAAAAATTCATGAAGGATTACAAAATGCAACTATTAACATTATTATTGGAACGCATGCACTTTTGGAAGATGTGGTGCAATTTGATAATCTTGGTTTATGCGTTATTGACGAACAACATAGATTTGGTGTGGCTCAGCGAGCAAAATTGTGGAAAAAAAATTCGCAAACTCCTCATATTTTAGTAATGACAGCAACACCTATTCCTCGCACGCTTGCTATGACACTATATGGCGATCTTGATGTGTCGGTAATTGATGAAATGCCGCCAGGAAGAAAACCTATAAAAACTGCACTTTTGTTTGATTCGCAGCGGGGAAAAATGCATAAATTATTACATGATCAAATTAAAAAAGGACATCAAATTTATATTGTATATCCTCTTATTTCGGAATCTGAAAGCTTGGATTATAAAGATTTAGAAGATGGATATGCTGGTATTACGCAAGTATTTCCGCATCCAAAATACACAACGGTTGTTGTGCATGGAAAAATGAAACCTGCCGAAAAAGAGGCTGCAATGCAATTATTTGTGTCAAAACAAGCACAAATATTAGTGGCAACTACTGTTATTGAGGTGGGGGTAGATGTGCCAAATGCTACGGTAATGGTTATTGAAAGTGCCGAGCGTTTTGGACTTTCGCAATTGCATCAATTACGTGGTAGAGTAGGGCGGGGAGCAAGTGAGTCGTTTTGCGTACTTATGGCTGGATACAAACTTTCTGAAGACGGGAAAACGCGTTTGCATACTATGGTGCAAACAAATGATGGCTTTGAATTAGCCGAAGTTGACCTTAAACTGCGTGGTCCCGGTGATATTGAGGGGACACAACAAAGTGGATTGCCAATTACATTTAAGTTAGCAAATTTGGCAAAAGATGGTAAAATTATACAATTAGCTCGTCAAAAAGCTTTTGAGGTGATTAAAAAAGACCCTGATTTGCAATCATCTGAATATGTAATGTTGAGAGAAGGTTTGAAAAAACGACAAGTGCAAAAAATATCATGGAGAGATATTAGCTAAATAATACCGCTGTTTTTATGTTTTTTGCGGTTTTTTCTTTGCTGCAGGAAACAACACATTGTTTAATATTAAACGATAGCCCGGAGAATTTTTATGATTGTCGAGATTGGTGGGCGGGTCTCCTACATAATGTCTATAATCTTCGGGGTCATGACCTCCGTAAAATGTCCATGTACCTTTTCCGTGTGTGCCGTGAATATACCGTGCCTCGTCATGAGCACTATTTTCTCCCATAATAATAACTGTTGGTTTTATAAGACTTTTTCGAAATGCTGTAGTTTGTCCCATAAATCCCCGCACCACAACAGTGTGATTCTGGCAAAGCATGGTTGGCACAGGGTCCCATTTTGCAGAAAATTCAAAAAGAGTGAAAAAATCCTCATTATCTTTTACTTTTCTTGTGTCAGTTACATCAATGTCAGAAAACTCATATTCAAATGGATTTGTAACAAGAGTAAAATTTTGGAATGCGAGTGTTTTTGAAAAATCTAATTTGTTTTGTGCTTGAGGATCTGCAGGATCTCCATCAAACATAACATCACAAATATCTGTTCCTTCGGCAGCTAATGCCACATCAAAACTATCTGTGCCCGAGCACATAGCAAACAAAAATCCGCCATTTTCAATATATGTTTTAATAGTTTTAGCAACATGTAATTTTAATTGCGACACTTTTTGAAAACCAAACGCCTTTGCTTGTGCTTCTGCATTTGCTACTTGTTCAATATACCATGGAGCATTTCTATAACTCGCATAAAATTTACCATATTGACCGGTAAAATCTTCATGATGCAGGTGCAACCAATCGTATTTTGAAAGTTCACCACGAATAATTTCTTCATCGTAAATCACATCGTATGCAATTTCGGCATAGGTTAGAGCAAGTGTAACCGCATCGTCCCATGGAAGCTTATCTTTAGGGGAATATACCGCAATGCGTGGTGCTTTTTCAAGTTTCACAATATCCATATTTTCGTCTTCATGAGAAACTTGACTTATAATTGCGTTCACTCGTGCATCAGGAATAATTTCATAACTCACTCCTCGAATATCACATTCTTGTTTAATTCGCTCATTATATTCAAATAAAAAGCTGCCGCCTCGGTAATTTAATAACCATTGTGCTTCAAAGTTATTTTGTAAAACCCAATATGTAATGCCGTATGCTTTTAAATGATTTCTTTGAGAATTATCCATAGGTATAAGAAATCCAATAGCATATATGCTTTGCGTAAAAATCGCAAAAAAAATGCTGATAATAAGGGTTTTATATATCTTTGTTTGTTGTGTGTGCATATGTATTTTAAGTCAAGATGCGATAAAATTACGCTGAGTTTTTGAAAAAATTAAATTTAAAATTCCATTTCATCAGGAGTAAAAGGTTTATCGGGATTGATATTAAAAACTGTTTCTTTTGAAGTATTCATTTTTGATGCAAATGTTTGTATTGCTGGAGAATCAGTATCAAAATCGCTTGTAATATCGGGTAATTGATTTATAAAATTTCTGTCGGTAAATTTTGTTTGCTCTGGAATAAATTCAAGTTTTACTGTATTAGTTGCACCGTGCCTATTTTTAGCTATAATTATTTCAGCAAGTCCTTCCGTAGAATTTCCTTCGTCATCTACCATTAATCCGTAGTATTCGGGACGATGAATAAACAGCACTAAATCGGCATCTTGTTCAATAGCACCCGATTCGCGAAGGTCTGAAAGTTGAGGGCGTTTGTTTCCTGTACGTGTTTCAACCGAACGATTGAGCTGAGAAAGTGCAATAATAGGAATTTGTAATTCCATAGAAACCGCCTTTATCTGCCGCGATATTAAACTGACTTCTTGTTCACGACTCGAAGCGGTTGTGGTGGTCATTAATTGCAAATAATCTATAAATACACAGCGAATATTGTATTTATCGACTAAACGGCGACATTTTGCACGAAATTCAAAAATTGAAAGAGCGGGCGTATCATCTAAATATATAGGAGCAGCTGTTAATTTTTTTGTTTTTTCGTATAAATTTTTCCAATCATTTTCAGAAAGATCACCATTTCGTAATTTGTTATGTTGTATAGCAGTTTCACTTACAATTAAACGATTCACAATTTGAACGCTATTCATTTCAAGAGAAAACATAGCAACAGGTATATCATGATCTATTGCCATATTTCGCATCATTGAAAGCACAAAAGCCGTTTTTCCCATTGCTGGACGAGCTGCAAGCACAATCATATTGCTACTTTGCCAGCCCGAAGTAATTTTGTCTAAGTCAGAAAAACCCGAAGGTTCACCACTATATGTATTTTTATTTTCCCCTGCTTTTTTAATTAATTCTAAGGCATCTTCCATTATTTGACTAATAGGAGCGGCAGCTTTTTTTATGTTACCTTCGGCAACTTTAAACACTTCACTTTCAGAGAAATCAATAAGCTCCGAAATGTCGGTACTTGTATCAAATGCCCGTTCTTGAATTTCAGATGATACACGAATAAGTTCGCGTTGAATAAATTTTTCGGCAACTAATTTTGCGTGATGTTCAATATGTGCCGAAGAAGATATTTTTTTTGTGAGTTGTGCAATAAAATAAGGACCTCCAACCTCGTCAAGCGTGTTAGATTTACGTAATTCTTCTACAACAGTTTGAATATTTATAGGTTCACGTTTTGAGGTAAGCGATAAAATAGCTTCATATATTTTTTGATGTTTTTGAACATAAAACGAAGCCGGTTTTAAAATATCTATGGTATTTAAAACAATATCGTCTTCAAGCATTAATTGTCCTAAAACTGTTTCTTCAAGGTCAATTGAATGTGGTGGCATTTTGCCAAAATCGTTTTCTGTTATTGTTTTTGTAGAGTTTTTTTTATTTTCTTGTTTTGCCATATTTTATTCTTTTTTACAAAAATACATAAGAAAAGACAAGTATCATAAAATAGATATTAACAAAAAAATATGATAAAAAAGTAGAAATAGTTGAAAACTATTTTTTGTAAATAAGATGCATTTTTTTGCAATATGTCAAAAAATCACTTTGCTAAAACCGTATATATGAGTAGATTTTTAGAGTCCGTGTTGGTGCGGCACTTTTTGTTTCTTTTTTTGCTGTAGTGTAAGCTTTCCAAAAACCTTCTGTAGGATGCAGCTCTGCCTTTATTTTTAATGCTTCTATAAGCTCGCTATCATCTTTAATAGATTCATAGTAATAAACTGATCTTTGCAGACCAATAACTCGACACGCCCTGTTGATGCCAACTGATTCTGAGGCAGAGAGTTCTTTTACCAAAACTCTCTTCTCACAGGGCTTTACAACTTTTTTATTATCTCTTGGGC
>JAAYPM010000133.1 GCA_012519815.1 Bacteroidales bacterium | reverse complement strand
TAGATGACCCTATAAAACAATATGATGCCGCAGAATTTTACAGCTTAGGATTAGGCGATTATTTTTGCATTTCGTCAATTAACGGAAGTGGCACAGGAGAATTATTAGATGACATTGTTGAAAAATTACCTGACACGCAAGAAGATACACGCCCCGACATTCCACACGTTGCAATAATTGGACGACCAAACGTTGGAAAATCATCTTTATTAAACGCTCTTATTGGCGAAGAACGACATATTGTAACTCCTTTAGCTGGCACAACACGTGATGCCATTGGAACACGATATACAAAATTTGGTTATGACTTCTATTTTGTGGACACTGCGGGATTACGAAAAAAAGAAAAAGTAACCGATAATTTAGAATTTTATTCTGTATTGCGTTCAATTAGAGCTGTTGAACAAGCAGATGTATGTATTCTTTTATTAGATGCACGAGAGGGAATTGAATCACAAGACATGAACATATTATATTTGGCTATAAAAAACAACAAAGGCATTGTAATATGTGTAAATAAGTGGGATTTAATTGAAGATAAACATACTAATTCAGCACGAGATTTTGAAACAAAATTACGAGAAAAAATGGCTCCGTTTAACGATGTACCAATTATTTTCACATCGGTAATAGAAAAACAACGAATTCAAAAAGTAATGGAAAAAACACAAGATGTTTACAATAATCGTTCACGAAAAATCCCTACATCAAAATTAAATGAGGTAATGCTTGAAGCGGTAGAACGATATCACCCACCTGCAGTAAAAGGAAAACTGATAAAAATTAAATATGTAACGCAACTTCCTACTCCATTTCCTTCGTTTGCGTTTTTTTGTAGCAACTCAAAATATGTAAAAGACTCATACAAACGATATCTTGAAAATAAAATTAGAGAAACATATGACTTTGAAGGAGTTCCTATTCGAATTTTTATGCGAGAAAAGTAAAATTCGTACATATAGTATAGCGTTTCTCATGCTATTAAGTGCTTCGTGTGTTGAATATCCTCATTACCCACCCGAACCGCACATAGAATACGTGTCGGCAATTCCATTTTTTGGTGAAGATGAATTAGGAAATAAAGAAAAAATTATTCGCATAACATTTATGCTGTACGATGGAGATGGCGATATTGGACACGGACAAGCAACACCAACAGAATATGATTTTTTTAGTACTATATACATACAAAAAAATGGTACGTTTCATTTGCTTTCTGATTTTATAGCAAACAATAGTAATTACACATTACCACAATTACGAGCAAACAACAACAAAAAATTTATTAAAGCCGAAGTTCAAATCGACATAACATATAGCAGCCTTAGTTTTCCATACGACACCGCATATGTGAGTTTTTATGTGAAAGACAGAGCAGGAAACATAAGCAATACCGATAGTTCTGATGTTGTTATTTTTAGGTGATTATTTTACATTTTGACATTTCTCAAAAGGTTTTATTTTGTTTTCACAAACAAATTGAATAATTTTTCGGAATAATTGAACTAATTTTAGACTGTATCAATCATAAAAAATTCATACTTTTACAAATTGGAAGAAATTTAAAATAAAATACAATGAAACACATTACAAAAAGTTTGTTGTGTATAGTTATGCTATTTACGACACATAGTTATGCACAAATAGCAACAGGATATGAAGTAGGAACATGGTATGGTTTTAAAAAAGTTGCCATTACATACTCATTTGATGACAACACAAGCAATCAAATTCCGGTTGCTATACCACTTTTAAATAATTATAATTTTAAAGCAACATTTAACCCTGTAATCAACTGGGTTGGCGGCAATTGGAGCGGCTGGCAAACTGCAGCAAACAACGGACACGAAATAGCGTCTCATACAGTTTCTCATGCAACTCTTTCAGACATTTCAGTTTCAGAACAAGACAGCGAATATAAAAACTCACAATCAAGCATCCGAACAAATACAGGATCTGAATGTGTTACCATTGCCTATCCAAACTGTAATATTGGCGACCGCACAACATTAGCAAAATACTATATTGCAGGTCGCACATGCGATGGACAAACAGCATCAAATAATCCTTCTGATTTTTTTACCATAGGTTCTATCATTTGTGGGTCTGAAGGAGCAATGAAAACTGCACAAGATTTTAATACTCGCATTTCAAATGCAGTTTCGGCAAAAGGTTGGTGTGTGTTTCTTATTCATGGTATTGACAATGATGGAGGATATTCTTCTTTATCTTCAACAGAATTTAACTCACATTTAGGATATGTACATACAAACGCATCTACGTATTGGGTGGCACCGTTTGCTACTGTGGTAAAATACATTAAACAACGAAATGCACTCTCTATTACCGAAACAAGCATTACCGCAGATTCATTACGAGTGGTTGCAAGTCATAACCTTACAAGTACACTTACAACATTTAACACCGCAATGACTATTCGACGAGTGTTGCCAACAGGCTGGACTCATGCAACAGTATATAAAAACACCACAAAAATAGCATCTTCAATTGTTTCTGAAGAAGGTAAAACATATGTTATGTTTGATGTAATCCCAAACGATGGTACTCTCTTTATTGCAAATTCAGAAAGTGGAAGTAGCAGTGGAAATGGAAATGGAGAAACACCAACAAGCACATTTACCGAACTTATAAACAATGGTGAAATGGATAACGGAACCACTGGTTGGTCTGTGCAAAATAATAACAATGCTGCAAGCACATTGAGTGCAGTTACAAATGCTAATTTATCGGGCACAAATGCCATTCAAATTTGTCCAAGTAGTAGCAATTATGGAAGTTCCGATTGGCATATTCAACTCTATCAAAATGTTACATTAGAAACCAATAAAGAATATACCTTTTCATTTATGGCAAAAGCAGCATCGGCACGCACTATTACCGTTATGTTTCAACAATTAGCCGCCGATTATGCCGTGTATAAATCATTTACGTACAATCTTACAACAACAGCACAAACATTTACCGAAACATTTACTCTTAATGGAGATGTTGATCCAGCATCAAAAATAACTTTTTGCGTAGGTGGTGCAGCTCCTTGTGCGTCTATCGACAAAGTATCATTTGGTTTTACAACTTCAGGAAGTCAACCAGATACACCAGACACCCCTGATTTACCATCAACAGGATTAGGTGCGTATTACACTGATGTATATCGAAATTTATTTACAGAATATATACAAAAAACCGAAGCCGAAGTGCAAGCAAAAATCACGAGTGTTTGGAATCACTTTTTTGTAAACTCCTCTAACAAAGTATATTACGAAAGCTCAAACAACACTGCATATATTTTAGACGTAGGAAATAACGATGTACGTAGTGAAGGAATGTCGTATGGAATGATGATTTGCGTACAACTTGACAAACAAACCGAATTTGATAAATTATGGCGTTGGGCAAAAACTCACATGCAATACACCAGTGGCGATTGGGATGGATATTTTGCATGGCAATGCAACACCGACGGTTCAAAGAAAAATGGAAACAGTACAACATGTGCACCCGATGGTGAAGCGTATTTTATAACCGCATTATTTTTTGCCTCGCACCGTTGGGGTAATTCGGGAAGCATTAATTATGAACAAGAAGCACAAAAAATATTAAGCGATATAATGAAACGCCCCTCAGGAGGAATCAACAGTGTGTATAATATGTTTCATCACACAAGTAAACTTATTACATTTGTTCCGTATGGCGACTCATATCTCCACACAGATCCTTCGTATTGCTTGCCAGGATTTTTTGAATTATGGGCAAGATGGAGCAACAGCAATACAAGTTTTTGGGCACAAACACCTGAAACTGCACGAGTGTTATTAAAAAACTCTTCGCATCCAACAACAGGCTTGTTCCCTGACTATTCATCTTTTGATGGTTCTCCATTTAATCCTTCATGGAAAACCGATTATGATGCAAAACGATATCAATACGATGCCATGCGATGCGCTTTAAATGTTGGTATGGATTACCATTGGTTTCGATCAGACACAACAAACCAAGAACAAATGATGCTAAATTTATTATCATTTTTCAAAAGTAAAAATTATGCAAACGGGCAGTATGATTGGGATGGTGGAAACCCTTCTGGCACATATAACGAAGGAATAGCAGGAGCAAACGGTGTGGGAGTATTTGCTCTTAGAAATAATAATGCACTTGCTGCAGAGTATCTTACAAGACTTTGGAACACAAATCCACCAACTGGACAATGGCGATATTATAATGGTATGGTTTATTTTTTATCAATGCTTAATTGTGCAGGTATGTTTAAAATTTACAAACCCGCATGTACCCCTCCTGCAAGTCCAATTGTTACAAGTCCTATAGAATATTGCCAAAATGCAACAGCAACGGCACTTACTGCAAATGGACAAAATTTAAAATGGTACACCGCAGCAACCGGTGGAAGTGGAAGTTCAACAGCTCCAATTCCTAACACAAATGTCGTTGGAACAACATCATACTATGTTACCCAATCAATTGATGGATGCGAAAGCGACCGTAAAAAAATAGATTTGATAATATACGCTAAACCAGCAAAACCAACGGTTACTACTCCAGTTCTTTATTCAAAAAATGAAATTGCACACCAATTAACCGCAACAGGTTCAAATTTACTTTGGTACACCAACCCATTGGCTACAGGAACCTCAACGGCACCTACTCCTAACACCGCTTCAATAGGCACAACATCATATTTTGTAAGTCAAACAATTTCGGGTTGTGAAAGCGATTTTGCAGAAATAGAGGTAATTGTTTCAGAACAAGAAGTGACGCAAACCATACATCTAACACAAGGTTGGAATTTAATTTCGGTTTCGGTAGTATGTGCCAACACAGCATGTGATATATCTACATTATTTAAAAATATAGATGTAGATATTATAAAAAACGCTGATGGTTTCTGGAAATCTACTCTATCAGAAGAGTTAAATTCGTTACAAACTCTTGAACCTTACAAAGGATACTTGGTGTACATGAACACTGCTGCAACATTAGAAATCACAGGAGTATTGCCTACAGAAACATGGCAGGCAACATCTCTACAAAACGGTTGGAATATGGTTGGATATCCAAATGGTGGAGAATCATTACCACCAATATCTATTTCCACATATTTTAATGCAACAAATTGCCAAACAGTTAAAAATTTTGAAGGATTTTGGGCACCAAATAGCTCTATAAATTCAATAGACACATTTGAAGCAGGAAAAGGATACTTTATTTTAGCACAATAGTACTAGTATATATGCATTTTAATCCTGAGAGTCAATTGACTTTCAGGATTTTTTATCGCTACGATTCACATTATAAATATTCAGACATGGCTTCTTGAAAATATTTTTTTAATAAATACGCATCATAAATAAAAAAAAGATAAAAAAAAAAAGACACAGGGGCTTGGTTGAAATATAAAAAGTTTTATATTTGCAACACTAAAAAAAACAGTTCATATACATAAAGACATTAGCCGAATTAGCTCAGTTGGCCAGAGCACGTGATTTGTAATCTCGGGGTCCCCAGTTCGAATCTGGGATTCGGCTCTCTTTTTAATAAGTTAAAAAGGGGAAATACTCAAGCGGTCAACGAGGACAGACTGTAAATCTGTTGGTGTACACCTTCGTAGGTTCGAATCCTGCTTTCCCCACTTATTTTAAAGATGTGTATTTTAATATTGCGGGAGTAGCTCAGTTGGTAGAGCATCAGCCTTCCAAGCTGAGGGTCGCGAGTTCGAGTCTCGTCTCCCGCTCACAAAAAAAAGGGTTTCAATGTTTTGAAGCCCTTTTTTTATACGCTATTGTATGTGTTATACAGAAGTACAGCTTTTCCTAAAAATAAATGCAAAACATATTACACCTCATCTCACACAAAAATGTACATAATCACTTATTAGTATTCAATTTTACATTTACGCCTAAAGCTAAACTCATCAAATCGGGGTAGCCAGGAACAAATGATGCAGAAAAATCTATACGTTCGGTCATGCAATATTTATATTCAAATTCACCTCCATACCATAAAAACAAACGTTGCCATCTATCGTTTACATTTCCTGTAAACCTATGAGGATTAACATATCCGTCTAATTCTTGCCAATTTCTTTTATACACAATTGTAGGACCACACCCTCCGTACAAACTATGTTTTTTGGTTTTGAAAATTTTTGCTCTAAAACCAATATGCGAAAAACCACCTAATCGGGCAGCACAATCTGCATATAAGGCTTGAATAAGTTTAACAGAAACAATATCTTTATAAAAAAAAGCTTCATACATCACCTCTGCACCAAGATTTACAACAAAGTATCCGTTTTTGTCTAATTTATGTGGCATTAAAAACGCATTTTCTTTTTCGCCCTTAGGATGAATACTAAGTCCAAAAAATTTTACACCAACATTGTCTTGAGCATACGTTTTTTCACAAAACGCAATACAAAAACATAAGAGTAACATCAAAAATAATTGTTTCATTTTTTTAACCGTAAAAAGTAATTTTATTTATAATAACTCATCGCAGTTACAAATACTATTCCAAACACACAAAACAGTGCGTTTACCAACTGTTCATAAGTCTTTTTACTCTATTTAGAAACACTGTTTTTTTAGGAAGTATAGGATTATCAATTGTTTTGGAATATTTTTTTCCGAGTTTTAAAAACATCTGAGTAAATGTGTGTGGTGTGATTCCCCATTTCAACAAAAATAGTTTTCTTCCATTATTTTTTAATTGATTAAAAAAATAAAAAGATTAATCAACTCAACTACAATATTTAGGTAAAATTATAATTCTACCCTTTTTGATTAAAAAAAATCTTCCCATTATAATCGTGAGTTAATTTACCCGTTTCGTTCAAGATATAACCTGAAGTTGGATTAAAATAAAAAGATTTATTCGCCATCAAACAACCAATCCAAAATGTTTCTTTATCACCCCAAATGTATTTATAGGTTTCCTTATGATTATCGTTTAAGTCGTATATATATTTCACAGAATCTTCGTGTTTTTTCTTATTCATTACTACTACACCCGATTCTTGCAAAGCTTCTTTAACTGGTTTATTTGGAATATTCTCTGAATAAATATAATCCCATTCAGATGGAAAAAACGGACTTTTCTCTGGAAGTAATGAAATAATCCATTTTTTTCGTTTCAGAAAAAAAGAAGCATTAGTAAATTTATTGTATGCAATTTTCTGACGCAACTGTACCCATTTATTATTTAATTTAGAAAACTGCCATTTTTCCAAATCTTTAAAAAAATAAGTTCCAGTTTTCACATAATTTTCATCTTCAAAAAGCAGGATAGGATTTTGATGAACTATAACGTCCGAATCGCATAAAAACACCTCATCAAATGAAGTGTGAAACAATATAAATGCCTTAATTTGAAAGCCTTTCCAATGGTTATTATTATCTGAAAAATCGTTTACATTTTTAAATGTAAGGTTGCTATTTTTCGCCAATTCGGTTCTAATTTTTGATGAGATTTCTTCTCCAACCTCCCAGATTTCAATTGGCAACATGCATTTTAATTGCCTTATTTTCAACACGTTTTCCAAACAAATCTTCTCGTATTTTTTAGGAACTGCAATTACAATACCCTTCATTTTAAATTATATTTAATTAACAAGAAGCAAAGGTTTAATAATTTTTTTTATTATCAAACTATAACAATATATATATAAAATTTTATCGTATTTATTAATTGATTTCACAAAAAACCGCACAAAAGCAACGGCATTTTCTAACATTTAAGAAAATTATACACCATTCATACGTATTTTTTATTATTTTTATACTGAAAAATAGATGCGTGTCGTTTACATGCAACTTAACAATTAAAACGATAAAAAAATGACTAAAAAAATTGTAAAAATAGCAAGCATTTTTATTCTTGTAATTCTTATTGCACTTATTGTTACCCCTTACGCATTTCGTGGTAAATTGCTTGAAATAACAAAACAAGAAATTAACAACAACATAAATGCAACGGTTGCATTTAACAAGTTTTCGGTACGCTTATTTCGAGATTTTCCCGATTTTACCGTTTCTATTTCCGATTTTAGCATTATTGGTAAAGATTCATTTGCCCTTGATACGCTTGTTTATTTTAAAGAACTTACCGCAACGGTAGATATCATGTCGCTTTTTTCGGGTGATTCTATTGGTATAAAACGAATATGTATTGATTCCCCATATTTGCACGCATTCGTTGCTGCCGATGGTTCGGTAAACTATGATATTTTCTTTGAATCAGATAGCGACAGCCTTGAAGTTGATACCACATCTTCGTCGTTTGCAATGCAGTTACAAGATATTACCATCAAAAATGCTCGTGTTGAATATAACGATATACCATATAATATGTATGCACTTTTTGATGATGTGGATATGAACATTTCTGGCGATTTTACCGATATCTCAACACAAATTAAAACCGCCATATCGGCACAAGCATGCACTTTTAAAATGGACGGCATTTCGTATTTGTCTCATGCCGAAATTTCTATTGACGCAGACATAGATGCAGATTTTGAAGCAGAAAAATATACACTACGCGATAATGAAATGAAAATAAACGCTTTAGAGTTAGAATGTAATGGCTGGCTACAATTTGAAGAAGATGATATGCGTATGGATTTTGCTTTTGAAACCAAAAAAACCGACTTTAAACATTTTCTTTCTTTAATTCCCGGTGTTTTTATGGAAGGATTTGAAGATATTTCTGCTGATGGAAAATTAGCACTTAACGGAAACATTCGTGGATTATACAGCGATTCTCCCGAATTATACCCAAGTTTTCAACTGAATCTTCAAGTAGAAAATGGTGTATTCAAATATCCTGATGTACCAAAATCTGTTGACAATATTTTTCTCGATCTCCAAATCAACAGTCCAACAGAACAACTTGATAACATGACCATTGACCTAAAAAAACTAACCGTTAATTTTGCAGAAAATCCATTTTTCGCAAGTTTTTTTATGAAAAATCCTCTGTCTGACCCATATATGAAAGCTGCACTAAAAGGCAACATTGATTTACATTCAATAGCAGATTTTATTCCTCTTGAAGAAACAACACTTACAGGAGGTATTACAACAGATATTTCATTTGAAGCACGCATGTCGGACATTGAAAAAGAAAATTATGACGCCATAACAGCACTTGGGAATGTTGCCATACAAGATTTTTCGTATGTAGATACTGATTTTCCTGAAGGGATTTTTATATCCGATTTACAATCAACATTTTCGCCACAATTTGTGTATCTTGAATCGTGTAAAATAAAAATGGGAAAAAGTGATGTAGCACTGTCGGGACGATTAGAAAACTTTATTCCTTACGCACTTGCAAATGAAACAGTACGCGGAACTCTTGATTTATATGCTCATTTTATTGATGCTAATGAACTTTTAGGAGAAGAAAGCGAAACTGTTGAAACCGATACAATAAGCGAGGCATATGAAATAATTACAGTGCCTTCAAATATTGATTTTGAATTACACACAAAAATCGACCGTTTACTCTATGATGTATATGATATTGAGAACATTAAAGGTGTTGTTACTGTTCGCAACAGTACAGTTTCTATGGAAAATCTTCAATTAAACATGTTACAAGGTGCAATGCAAATGAGCGGAAAATATGCAACACCTCCTGAGGAAAAGCCTGTAGCAGATTTTAGTTTAAACATTACAGATTTTGATATAGCACAATCATTTAACACATTTACAACCATTCAAGCACTTGCTCCAATTATAAAACACATGCAAGGAGCGTTTTCTACAAATCTTTCATTTTATTCAAACCTTGAGCAAGATTTTATGCCAACACTTTCGAGTATAAATGGTTCGGGAAAAATAGAAACAAATTCTATAGTATTACAAAATTCAAAATTACAAACTCTTATAGTTGACAAGCTAAAACAAAATGATTTTAAAACCATACAAGCAAAAAATCTCAACTTGTTTTTTGAAATAATTAATGGTAATGTTGTTATTCATCCATTTGAAAGTAATTTAAATGGTACAAATGCACTTATTGAAGGTAAAAGTGGACTTGATCAAAGTTTAGATTATAAAATTGCACTTCAAATTCCACGCGAAAAAATGGGAAGTGCTGCAAATCAACTCATGTCGCAATTTTCAACATCAGCAGCCACAAAAGGAATAGATTTACAAAACGCTGATTTTATTGACATTACTATGCTTATTGGCGGTAGCATTACAAATCCAACTATTACACCTGTTTTAGGAAATACAACTTCAGGAGTTTTTAATTCAGTAAAAAATCAAGCAAAACAAAAACTACAAGCAGAACAAGAAAAATTACAGCAAGAAGCACAAGCACGTGTAAATGCAGCAAAAGCAAAGGCGGAAGCAGAAGTTGCCAAACGAAAACAAGAGGCAGAAGCAAAAGCAAAAGCCGAAGTTCAGAAACAAACACAACAGGTGCAAGAAAAAATAGATGAAACAAAAAGTGAAATAAAAAGCAAAGCAAAATCACAAATTCGCGATGCCTTAAAACGATAATTCTATGAAACACAAAGCAGAAAAGACGTCTTTGATTCAAAAAATTCATACGTTTATAGTTTTAGATTTATGGCGTTTAAACATTGCAAAAAAATCACGGTTATTTTCTAAAAGCGTACAATTATTACGAGTTTTTGTAATTGCAATACGCGGATTTATAAATGACAAATGCAGTCAAAAAGCCTCTGCACTCACCTATTACAGTTTACTTGCAATTGTACCAATTGCCGCTATGGCATTTGGATTTGCAAAAGGATTTGGATTCGACAAATATCTTGAAACCTATATACGTAGTGTTCTTGAAGGCAAAGATGAGGTTATTAATCAAATTCTTGAATTTTCTGAATCTATGCTTGCAAAAACGCAGGGAGGAGTAATTGCTGGAATTGGATTTTTAGTGTTAGTGTGGAGTATTATTAAAGTACTTGGAAACGTAGAAATGTCGTTTAATCAAATATGGACAATTACAAAACAGCGAAGTATTGTGCGTAAAATAAGTGATTATATGACAATCGTAATTTTTACCCCTATTCTTTTAATTATTTCCACAAATGCTACCAATTCAGTTTCAACCTATGTGCATAATTTGGCACAAAACTCGGAAATCATTTCTCATATGTATGGTTTTATTACCATCATATTTAAGTTAGTACCATATAGCTTAATATGGCTCACATTTACCTTTTTTTATTTCATAATGCCTAATACAAAAGTTAAATTTTCATCGGCATTATTAGGAGGAGTTATTGCCGGCGGTATATTTCAAATTGTGCAATATTTTTATGTACAATTTCAAATTGGCGTTTCAAATTATAATGCCATATACGGAAGTTTTGCAGCCTTGCCATTGTTTTTAATATGGTTGCAAATGAGTTGGACCATAATACTATTAGGAGCAGAAATTGCGTATGCAACACAAAATCTCCAATATTTTGAGCACGAAATCGAATCAACTAACATGAGCGTTTCGTTACGAGAAAAACTTTGTATATGGACACTCCATTCTATTATTCACACATTTGAAAAAAATCAAACACCTCCTACCACCAATGATTTACGCATCAGTTTAGATATCCCTCATCGGATTATAAAACAAATAGTTACAGAACTTGTAGATGCACATTTAGTATATGAAGTTAAAACTGATAACGAAAGAGTATTTGGCTACACCCCCGCTGTTTTTATTCAAAGTTTAACAATAGAAACGGTACTTGCACATTTACGTACCACAGGATTTACAAAACTACCATATATAAACAGCGCAACATTCGACAAAATATCCTCTCTTTATACAGATTTTGAATCATCAAAACATATATGTATTAAAGATATTTAAAAACCATACAAACATGCATCGCCTTAAATGCTATCTACATAAAATAAGAATGCAACTATTTATTAAAAAAACATGTCATGTATATGCAAAAAATTATGTATTTTTAACATCTTAAAACGTGTAATGAAATTCCCCTAATCATGAAACGATATTCTTTTTTATTAGTATTATTAATAACCAACATTATTGGATTTGCTCAAGTAACTGTATCTATTAATTCAGGCAATCCAAACTTTCCTTTTCCACAGTTTTTAGAATACGCGTATGGTGCTTCTCATTCTTTAGGAAATATCGGAACTCGAAATGCCGAAGGCGTTGTTCATGCAGAAATGGAGCAGGATATACGAGATGCCTATCAAATATATGCAAACGAATTTGCATATACAGGAGAATCATGGGCAGGAATAAAATATATTGAAACTCCTTATAAAGCAGCATACGACTGTACTGAAGGCGATGGATATGCTTTGCTTGCTGCTGCGTATATGGCAGACAAAACTACGTTTGATGGGTATTGGATGTGCACACACGATAAAAGACGAAATAAAACCAAACGTTATAAAGACTGTGTTGCTATTGCTCCTAATTATGAATATGGTCCGTATGCCCTTGGAGATAACGGACCTGGAGGTAATACAGCAGCCGATGGTGATGTAGACGTTGCATTAGCTCTCTATGTAGCATGGATGCAGTGGGGCGATTATATGCGAGATGCAAATGGGAATATTATTCATGATGCATGTGGCGAAGCTATTTCGTATAAAAAAGAAATGACAGAAATAATTAGAGGATTAGTTGCCAAAAGCACACGATTTGGAAACGACCCCAATGATAATCGTTACAATTCAGGAATGATAGGTTTTGATGGCTATCCAAAAGGAGGAGATACATGGGGAGAACAAACAAATTGGGCAACCGTAAATCAACCAGGGGGATTAAAACCCGAATTTGGAGGTCCAACCCAACAACATATTGACTATAACGCACCTGCGTATTATCATCAATTTTACAAACTTCTTGAATCGCTCAATGGCGACCCATGGGAAATAGAACAATTTAGACGCGGCGAAGCATCATCGGATTGGTTGATGAAACAATTAATTGACAAAAATAACAAAGCAATTCCTACTGCTGGTTGGGTAGATGTAGCTGCAAATAACAATACCACTTTTACCAACTTTAATCAGGGAGAGGATTTTCGCTGTTCATGGCGAACTATAAGCAACTACATGTGGCATGGGAATCCTACATATTCGTGGAATCCTACAACGCATCAAGTTGTTGATAATACTCCGAACACTTACGAATATGAAGCAGGCTTGCGTATGGCTGCATTTTTAGAAGACCCGGCACGATGGAATCCTGCAGCGGGATCAAAATGTATAACCTATGGCGATCCTGCTATTCCTTATGGTGGTCCATCAACATTAAACATTCAGTATAACCCTATGACAGGCGTTACATTAAGTGACTTTTTTGTTTTGAATTGGCAGCACGGAACAGGTAGTTTTTCAGCTGTAGCTGCACAAAATTACGAACTAATGGGATTAACGTGGCGGCAATGCGTAATTGAATGGGATAATAACGGAAAAATTCCGGGAGCTGGTGTTGATGATTGTTATTTAGGAACGAAACCTAATTATTTTCATGGCTGGATGCGGCAATTAGGAATGATGGTTGTTTCAGGTAATTATCATGCTCCAAGTGAAATGGTTCCTCGTGCCAATATGAAAATTTATCGTGCAATAGAGGATTCTGTAACATTTTGCTACACAGGCGATCAAATAAAATTTTTACTTGATTACCGAAATTATGGTTCGGTAGATGCTAACGACGTGAAAATCGTAGAGCAAGTGCCTAACGATTTTATATTTTTATCGGCAAGTAATGGTGGAGTATATGATCCTTCTACACATACAGTTACATGGAATATTGGAACCGTAAAAGGTTTTAAAACAGGAGGTTTGGCTGCTACAAAAGGGCAAGTATCGTACACGCTTAAAGCCGGCAATAATGCATCAGGTAGATATTGCACAACAGCAGATATAACATGCTCTAATGGATTAGGATGGACAAGCAACGAATATCCTAATTACATTACCCCTACTATGCAACGCAACTGTGTAGATGTGATAAGCCGTGCACTTATCATTGAAAAATCGGTAGATAGAAAAAAAGCAAATGAAGGAAATTTAGTAACATTCTCTATAGATTTTGAAAACTCTGCCGAAGTAGGTTGGCTTGACGGAGGTCGCCCACGCGTAAATGTTGCATTTGCAAATGGACGTGATGGAGCACGATTGCAATTAATGTTTCGACTCTTTAATGATGCCATAGAACCATATATTAATTATGGGAACTATCGTATTTCATATTATTTAAGTGATGCTGGACTTAATTGCTATGCAGGAGCAGCTGGCTGCAATGTAGGTTGGGGACTTATGAATGAAATATATGAAGGTGGAGATAGAACGCAAGTAACGGTAACACACGAAAATATAGTACAAGGCTCTGATGCTTTTGGAAAGTGGAACCAACGTTTATGCGTACAATTTGCACCTTTACTTGTAGCAAATACAATGCATGTTTCACGTTATTTTGGCGGAGCAAATTGTCGTGTTCACAAAGGTGGTAGTTCTCCATTTAGAGGCGTTTGGGCATTGTATCCTAGCGATTATTCTACAGGAGTTGACTGGACAGACGATTGGTCGTGGGGCTCATACGGCGATGATAAAGGAGGTTTATATTATCCTATTACACCATCATGGCAAAAATTAGACGCAAACGGGCAATCTATTGAAGAACCTGTTAAAAAATGGCTTACATGCGGCTGCACCGAATCATCTAAAACTATTTCTAATATTTTAGTTGAAGAATATGACGGATATGTATGGAGACGAGTGTTAGGTACAGGACCTATGCCAGGACGGGATATTGTAAATGTTGTAATAAAAGATACTTTACCCCACGGACTTACCTTTGATGCTTTCTTAAATTCGTGCCCACTCGCAGACTTTCAAGCAAGTTGGAATGTAACAAAAACATCTGACAATAGGGATATTATTACATGGACAATACCAAAGTTGCAAGTAAAACAAAAGGGTACTATTAAATATTCGGCAACTGTTACGTTTCCTTCAAAAGCACATTGCCAAACACCTGACGAAACTATTATTAATGCAGCATGGATTCAAGGCTATAAGGAATCTCCTGTTTCTGATACAGTTTCATTAACCGTAACATGTGCTGATTTACCAGTAGTTATAGAACCTACAACACTCATTAAAAAAGCAGATAAATCGATATATAGCGTTGGAGATAATATTACCTACACTATTGAATACGAGCAAACACATGGTAGTATTATTAAAAATGCTACCGAAAAATCTTCTGATTGGACGTTGCAAAATTATTCTATATCAGGCGGTAAGCTTAATGCTAACACATACGCTTTCCCAAATTCTGCAGTTTTTAATGGTGGAATTGGAAAAAATGTATATCTCGAATATGTTTGCGCACCAGACACGTATGTAACACATCAAGTTTTATTACGACAAGGTTCGGCAAATCCTATTACACTACAAATTAAAAGTTTAAACACTTCGCAAATGGAAGTTACTGGATATGTGAACGGAACTATTGTTTCACCTATGCAATCGCTTACTTTTGGAGGTGGCACTCCTTACACAATTCGTATAGATTTACAAAATGGTTTGCTTCGTTTATGGGTAAATAAAGACACAACAAACAGTCCTATTTTTACTATGACAAACTTACCTGTTGGCGAAGGAAAAATAGGATTTAAAAATGGAGACATGACACAAGGAGATGCGGGCGGTCATACGTTTTCTAATATTTATGCCCATTTTGATTACGCATACGATTTAGTCATTACAGACCCTATTCCTACAGGAATTACTTTTACAAGTGCAAGCAATAGTGGCAATAATAATAACGGGGTAATAACATGGAATTTAGATGCTGGGCCAATTCCTTTTGGAAAAAAATATACTATCACTTGGACAGGTAAAGTAAATAGTTGTAATACATTTATAGAAAATATTGCCTATGCAAACTTACGCGGACATCTTACAAATTCTATTGCAGCTCAATCAGTTGTTGATTGTGGCGCAAGCACCTGCCCCGATCCTCCAATTGTAACATCTCCCATTCGCTACTGTAAAGATGCTACAGGAGCACAAAAACTAAGTGCTACAGGGAGTAATTTAAAATGGTACACAGCAGCAACAGGTGGCAGTGGTAGCACAACAGCTCCTACACCGAGTACCTCTACTGTTACTACTTTAAATTATTGGGTAACACAAACGGTGTCGGGTTGTGAAAGTGGAAGGTCGCAAATTCAGGTTATTATAGACCCTTTACCAACTGTTTCTATTAATCCAAATTCAGCAGAAACATGTTCGGGTACATCTCTGTCATTAACAGGTGGAGCTACAGGTGGTAGTGCTCCATATACTACTCATGCATGGACAGGTACTGGTGCAAGTTACTTAAACAATACCAATACACCATCTCCAAGTTTTACAACAACTGTTACAACAACACAAACATACACTCTTACTTACACAGCAACAGATTCTCGTGGTTGTAAAGCAAGTATAAATAAAGATATTAAAGTACATGCATTACCTACCGTTACCTTGTCAGCTCAACCTACTGAAATTTGCAAAGGTACAACAAGTACCATTACAGCAACAGTTTCTCCAACAGCAACAGGTGGTGTAGGAACATGGACAGGAGCTACAAAAGTAACAGAAACTACTGCAACATTTTCTGGGGCAACAACAAGCAATGTAAGTTACTCATTTACAACTGCTGAAAACTGTACAACAGAAAGTGCCTCAAGTATTTCAATAACGGTACATCCTGCACCTGATGCTCCTGAAGTAGAAGATGTACATTATTGTCAAAATGCAATACCCACACCGCTTACAGCTATTGGTAATAATCTTTTATGGTACACGGGGGCTACAGGTGGTTCTGGTAGCACAACTGCTCCCACACCAAATACCTCTTCTGCTACAACTTTACATTATTGGGTAAGCCAAACAGTAAATGATTGTGAAAGTGAAAGATCTCAAATAACAGTAACAATTCACGCACTCCCTACCGCAATTCTTACCGCAACCCCTTCAGAGATTTGCTCAGGAAGTAATAGTATTATCAGCGCAGCGGTAACGCCTTCAGCAACGGGTGGTACAGGCACATGGACAGGAGCTACAAAAAACACCGAGACTTCGGCAACATTTTCGGGTACAAGTACTACAATCATTAGTTATAGCTTTAAAGATGCTCATGGTTGTACTATGGCATCACCAGCAACCACCTCGGTAACAGTACATTCTATGCCAGCAACACCAACTGTGGCAGATTTACAGTATTGTAAAGGCGCAACACTTATTCCAGCTTTAACAGCAGGAGGTAGCGATTTGAAATGGTACACAAGTGCAACAGATGACACGGGTACACCTACAGCCCCCATACCTTCTACAAATGAAGTGGAAGAACAAGAATATTGGGTGTCGCAAACAGTACATGGTTGTGAGAGTGAACGAGCAAAAATAACGGTTACTATTCTTGATAAATTAGAACCAACTATTACTGCAAGTTCAGATGAGTTATGTGCAGATAAGAGTATCACCCTTGGTATTAGTGGTGGTGTATTTAGCTCACGCACATGGAGTGGTACAGCAGCCGCGTATTTAAATAGTACGAGTGTTGCAGCTCCTACGTTTAGTGGTGCAGATGCAGGTACTTATACTATTGAATTATTAGTAACAGATGCAAATGGCTGTGAGGGGACTGCAAGTAAAACCATAGAGGTTTACGCTCTCCCTACCGCAATTCTTACAGCAACACCTTCAGAGATTTGTTCAGGAGGTAGTAGTCCTATAAGTGCAGTGGTAACCCCTTCAGCAACGGGTGGTACAGGCACATGGACAGGAGCTACAAAAAACACCGAGACTACGGCAACGTTTTCTGGTACAAGTACTACAACTATTAGTTATAGCTTTACAAACGCTCATGGTTGTGCTATGGCATCACCAGCAACCACCTCAGTAACGGTGCACCCTATACCAGCAGCACCCAC
>JAAYPM010000132.1 GCA_012519815.1 Bacteroidales bacterium | reverse complement strand
TAAAGCGGTAGTGGCTCATCTTGACGGACAAGCTGAATCTATCCCAGGAGATGGAAGTAAAGTTGAACAAATTGCTCGTATTTCTGCAAATAACGACGAGGAAATTGGAAAACTTATAGCAGAAGCTATGAAAAAAGTAAAAAAAGAAGGTGTTATTACTGTTGAAGAAGCAAAAGGAACGGACACTACTGTTGAGGTTGTTGAAGGAATGCAGTTTGACCGTGGATATTTATCTGCATATTTTGTAACTGATACAGAAAAAATGGAAGCGGTTCTTGAAACTCCTTACGTATTATTATATGATAAGAAAATATCAACCATGAAAGATTTGCTTCCTATTCTTGAAGCTACTGTACAAACAGGACGTCCTCTATTAATAATTGCCGAAGATATTGATGGTGAGGCTTTAGCGACTTTAGTGGTTAATAAATTACGCGGCTCTTTAAAAATTGCAGCGGTTAAAGCTCCAGGATTTGGTGATAGAAGAAAAGAAATGTTGCAAGATATCGCAATTCTTACGGGCGGTACTGTTATTTCTGAAGAAACAGGTTTAAAACTTGAAGCTACAACACTCGATATGCTTGGAACATGCGAAAAAGTATCTATCGATAAAGAAAATACTACTATTGTGAATGGCTCTGGAGAAAAAGAGCAAATTACAGCTCGTATTGCTCAAATTAAAAATCAAATAGAAGCATCTACTTCTGATTATGATAAAGAAAAACTGCAAGAACGTTTAGCTAAATTGGCAGGAGGTGTTGCTGTGCTTTATGTTGGTGCTGCATCTGAAGTTGAAATGAAAGAGAAAAAAGACCGTGTTGATGACGCTCTGAGTGCAACAAGAGCTGCTATTGAAGAAGGTATTATTCCTGGTGGTGGTGTGGCGTTTATTCGTGCACAAGAAACTCTAAAAGCACTTAAAGGTGCAAATGATGATGAAACAACAGGTATTGAAATTATCAAACGTGCAATAGAAGAACCACTTCGACAAATTGTTCAAAATGCAGGGGGCGAAGGCTCGGTGATTGTTCAAAAAGTACGCGAAGGTAAAGGCGATTTTGGATTTAATGCATATGAAGAACGATTTGAAAATTTAAAAGAAGCTGGTATTATCGACCCGAAAAAAGTTGCTCGTATTGCATTAGAAAATGCTGCTTCAATAGCTGGCATGCTGCTAACAACAGAATGCGTGTTGGCTGATGAAAAATCGGAAGAATCTATGCCTCCTATGGGTGCTCCTGGAATGGGCGGAATGGGTGGTATGGGCGGAATGATGTAAGTCAAAAAACTCATTATAAATTTTAAAAAGCGAATGCATACAATGTGTTCGCTTTTTTTATGGAGAATTTTATGCTGAAATACGATTTTCTTTGCGATTACATGATTTTTTTTTATATTTTAGACATGTTTTTATTTGATGTAAAAACAATTCATTGTGATATGTAAATAGAAAAATAATGTTCCCATATACTCGTCTTCGTAGATTGCGTTACAACAGCACATTGCGTGCTATGGTGCAAGAAACACAATTGTTACCCAACAACCTTATTATGCCTATGTTTGTCCATTATGGCAAGGGAGTAAAAAATCCTATTCCTTCAATGCCAGGGATTTTTCAGTATTCGGTTGATTTACTTATACATGAATGTTCTCGTTTGTATAATCTTGGTGTACATTCTGTATTATTATTTGGCATTCCTGAACATAAAGATGAAACAGGTGAATGTGCATGTTTAGAAAATGGTATTGTGCAGCAAGCTATAATTGCATTAAAAAAACATATTCCTGATTTATTTGTAATTGCCGATGTCTGTAATTGTGAATATACTACGCATGGACATTGTGGTACAATTGTAGATGGCGACGTGCATAACGATATTACCTGTAAAACGCTTGCGCAACAGTCTGTATCGCTTGCACGCACAGGTGTTGATATGATTGCTCCAAGTGATATGATGGACGGACGAATTGGAATTATTCGAAAAGAACTTGATGCACATGGATTTGAATCGCTGCCAATTATGGCGTATTCTGCAAAATATGCTTCTGCGTTTTATGCTCTATTTCGTGATGCTGCACAGAGTACACCAATGTTTGGAGATAGAAAAACTTATCAAATGAATCCTGCAAATAAAAAAGAAGCACTTCGTGAAGTTGAGTTAGATATACATGAAGGGGCTGATATTGTTATGGTAAAACCTGCATTGAGTTATTTAGATATTATTCACACCATTTCATCTACGTATAATGTGCCGGTGGCTGCATATAATGTGAGTGGTGAATATGCTATGGTAAAAGCGGCAGCACAACAAGGTTGGATTGATGAGGAAAATATGATTCTTGAAATCCTTACATCTATAAAACGTGCAGGAGCCAATATGATAATTAGTTATCATACACAAGACATAATTTCTACTCTTACAAAATAGTATGTTTTACATTTTTATTTAAAAATTAATTCCTATCACAATGACTTATATCCAAAGTACACAGGCATTTACAGATGCTCAAAAATATATTCCCGGAGGTGTAAATTCACCAGTCCGTTCGTTTAAAAGCGTTGGAGGAACGCCTGTTTTTATTGAATCGGCACGGGGTGCTTATATTGTTGATATAGACGGAAATTCATATATCGATTATGTTGGTTCGTGGGGACCAATGATTTTAGGACACGCTCATAATGATGTTGTTGCAAGTTTGTCTGATGCAATTTCTCGTGGAACAAGTTATGGTGCTCCAACTTTGTTAGAAACTGCACTTGCAAAATTAATTGGTGAAATGATGCCATCAATTGAATCTGTGCGTATGGTAAACTCTGGAACTGAGGCAACTATGAGTGCAATTCGATTGGCACGAGGATATACAAATCGCTCAAAAATTGTAAAATTTGAAGGTTGTTATCATGGACATGGCGATAGCTTTTTAATTCAAGCAGGTTCGGGTGCTCTTACGCTGAGCAATCCAAATTCTCCGGGAGTAACAAAGGGTACAGCACAAGATACATTGCTTGCACAATTTAATAATTCTGAATCGCTCGAAACGCTTTTCCAACAATTTGGACATGATATTGCGGGTGTTATAATTGAACCAGTTACTGGAAATATGGGCGTTGTATTGCCTAAAAAAGAGTTTTTAATGAATCTGCAAACACTTTGTAAAAAGTATGGTGCGTTACTTATTTTTGATGAGGTAATGACGGGTTTTCGGGTAGCAAAGGGAGGTGCTCAGAGTATTTATGGCATATCGCCCGATATTACCTGTTTGGGCAAAATAATTGGAGGT
>JAAYPM010000131.1 GCA_012519815.1 Bacteroidales bacterium | reverse complement strand
GGGCAAACCCTTGTGGTTGCCCTAATAACGACCAATACGCAAATAATTCGCCCAAAACCATAATGAATAATATTTTTAAGAAATTAAAAAATGAAATATAATCCAAACATTCACCACCGCCGTTCCATAAAAATGTAGGGGCAAACCCTTGTGGTTGCCCTAATAACGACCAACACGCAAATAATCCACCCAAAACCATAATGAATAACGCTGGCAAAATGATTGAAATTCAATGGGTAGATTTAAAAAATCGATTTCCAAATATTGAATTACACGAATTCGTGGTAATGCCAAATCATTTTCATGGAATTTTGGAAATTGTTGGAAATAAACAACCACAAGGGATTGCCAAAAACAATATGGGGCAACCACAAGGGATTGCCCCTACGGTGGGTGATATAATTGCTGCATTCAAATCTATTACAACGGTTGAATATATCCGTGGTATAAAACAACATAATTGGAAACCATGTAACAGAAAATTATGGCAACGCAATTATTGGGAACATATCATTCGTAATGAAAAATCTTATTATAACATTTCTGAATATATTATTAATAACCCTCAAAAATGGAAAGAAGATACATTGTATGAAAAATGATTTCACTAATAGTATGGGGGGAAAATGGGCGTCCACATAGGGCAACCCTAACATATTTACAATGAATGGAATTGTAGGGCATTTCGACTACGCTCAATGTCCACACCCCGCATGCTTGTTGTTTCAAAAAAGCATTTTGTTACTGTAAAGTGATGAATGGTGAGTGATGAATGGTGAATGGCATTTTTTTCATTAAGCATTAAGCACTAAGCATTAAGCACTAAGCATTAACCATTAAGCATTCATCACAATCTACACAGTATTATTTCTGCATCAATTTCTAATTTCGAAAACGCAAACCATTTTTTGCCTAAATCTTTTAATGATGCTCCAATATGATATACTATTTTAGAATCAAGAATTAAAAACCTATCGTGTAATTGTGTATGTGTTTTTACCGTTATTTCGGGATATTGCGAGTTGTGTTTTTTAATATCCAGTTGCAATTGCTTTGATATTGTTTGTGTGTAGATAGTTGCTCTCACATCATTATTTCGTTTAGAAAGTAATGTTAAAACAGTGTCATCAATATAATTATCAATAAGAATAATTGAAGCATTGGTAGAACGTATAACATCAGATATAAAGACGTATGCATCAAATACTTGCCCGTTGAAAAATATACCTTGTTTGGGTGGTAGAGAAGAATGAATATACCACTCAAATTCTTTCGATTTTTGTTGTAAAACACACACGTCTTTTTCTAATTTTTGAAGTGAAGATTGAACAGCATATCCTTTTAACATATATTCTTTTAGAACAGCATTTGCCCATATTCTAAACTCTGTTCCACGTTTTGATTTTACTCTGTATCCAACAGAAATAATTACATCTAAATTATATAATGTTGTTTTATATATTTTTGAATCAGCTGCAGTTAGTAAGAAATCCTTACATACTGAATTTTTAATCAATTCCTCTTCCTTAAAAATATTTGATATGTGAATAGTAATATTATTACGTGAAGTTTGAAATAACTCCGCCATTTGAGCTTGCGTTAACCATACAGTTTCTTGTTCTATTCTTACTTCAATGCGTTCTTGCGTGTCGATTTGATACAGTATAATTTCGTTGGTCATGGTGTGTTTTTTTTTGTTGCAGTGCAAATATATATGTTTATCGAAAAGTCATACGGGTTTTTTACTGTAAAAAAACAAACATTTTTTATTCTATGGTTCCATTCCTAGCGAAATGAAGAAATGAAAAATGAAAAAAATGCTATTCTACATTAACAAAATTAACAAAATGACATTTTGAAACAAAAAACATGCGGGGCGACCGCACACTCAACTAAGGAGTTAAAAAAAGAAAATAAAATAAACTCAACGACTAAAAAGAGATAAAAAAGAAATTTTTTATGGGTTCCATTCCTAATGGAATGGAGAGATTCCTGCGTATCATACCTTTTTTGCCGAGCGTATCATTCCGTTAGGAATGATTAAAAAAACATTTTAAAACAATTTCCACGATTTATTTTATTTTCTTCATTGAAGCATTTTCAAGTAAAGATTTCATTTGAGCAATGGCAACTTGGTTGAGCTGTACAAGTCTTTCGCTTTGTGATACACCTTGTCTAATAAGCAAAGCATTGACACTCTCCATATTACTCAACACTACAAGCTGTTCTAATGTTGCAGAATCTCTTATGTTTCCTTTTTTATTTGGATTATTTTCTTTCCAAATTTTAGCTGTAATTCCAAAAAGTGCAACATTCAACAAATCCGCTTCGTTTGCATATACAAATGCCTCTTGTTGTTTCGTAATTGTTTTTGGTATCAAGTTGTCTCTAATAGCATCAGTATGTATTTGATAATTGATTTTTGCTAATGTCCGTTGCAGATTCCATTCTAATTTTAGACGGTGGTTTTCATCATCTTTTAAACGTTGAAATTCATTAACCAAATAAATTTGGAACTCAGGACTTAACCACATTGCAAAATGAAACGCAATATCTTTATGAGCATATGTTCCTCCGTAACGCCCCGCTTTCACAAGCATTCCGATAGCTTTTGTTCTGTTAATCCATTGTCCGACAGACATCATAAAACGATTGGTGCCAGCTTCTTGTTCAATTACCCCGAATTCGGGGTAATTAAAATTTGGATTCTTGACTTTTTCCCAAACTCCAAGATATTCTAAAGTGTTTTTATTGGTAACCCACTTACCAATTAGTCCACTACCTTCTTTGAATGAAGCAGTCATATCTGTTAAGCTGATATAATCAATTTCATTTTGTTGAATTACTGTAATAGAAGATTCGTTTACGTTTAATGTTCTTTGTGTTGCCATACTTTATTTATAAATAGCAAATGTATGAAAAAATGCCATTAAGCATTAAAAAAACGCGGCACTTTTTCTTTCTTTTTTTGCTGAAGAAAAAAGAAAGAATAAAAAGCAAATGAGCTCAACGACTAAAAGGAGTTAAAAAAGAAAGAATAAAAAAAGAAAAAATTGAATTTAGAGGAGCAGCAAAAACAGGTGGATATTATAGTAAAAATACAGAATAAAAAATAAACATATAAAATGAGAATTGTATTTACACATTCGCCATTAAATCCCTATATTTGCCACAAAAAACAATAACAACTATACAATGTAATGAAAACATTCATCACAAAACACTCTGCATTAAGCACTAAAACATTAAGCACTAAGCATTAAGCATTCATCATTACCTCATGGCTTCCGAAAACAATAAACGCATAGCAAAAAACACAATGTTCTTATATTTTAGAATGTTGTTGGTTATGGGCGTGAGCTTGTTTACCGTGCGTATAGTTTTAAAAGTACTGGGCGTTGAAGATTACGGTATATACAACGTAGTTGCCGGTATAGTTTCTATGTTTGGATTTTTAAGCGGCACCATGGCAAGTGCTTCACAACGGTTTTTTGCATTTGAAATTGGCAAAAAAGATTTTGTAAAACTCAAACAAACCTTTAGCATGACGGTTACCATCTACGCCATGCTTGCCATACTCATAATTATTTTAGCAGAAACCGTTGGCTTGTGGTTTTTAAACAATAAAATGACCATACCCCCCGACCGCATGGAAGCTGCCCATTGGGTATATCATTTTGCCATTGCCTCATTTGTTGTTACTATTATGGCAATACCCTACAATGCCGCCATAATTGCCAAAGAAAACATGAAAGTGTTTGCCTACATAAGTATTTTAGAAGTTATATTAAAACTTGCTATTGTGTATATGCTTATGCTATTTGATGCTGATAAACTTAAACTCTATGCAGTTCTTATGTTTATTGCAACGCTCATTATTCGATTTGCATACTCTCTGTATTGCCGTAGGGCATACACGGAATTTAAATACTCGTTTTATTGGGATAGGGAGTTGTTTAAAGCTCTGATTGGGTACTCAGGGTGGAATATGATCGGAGTGATTGCAAATATTATTAAAAATCAAGGTATAGATGTGCTTTTAAATATATTTTTTAATCCAATTCTTAATGCTGCGAGAGCCATAGCGTTCCAAATATTTAATGCACTTAATCAGTTAACAATTAATGTTTACTCAGCCACAAGACCACAAATAACAAAATTATTTGCAAAAAATGATATTGAACAAATGTGGAAATTAGTATTTCAAAGTTTGAAAATATCATATTTTTTATTGTTGATTATTTCAATACCAATCATAATTAATCCAGAAATTATATTATCCATTTGGCTTCATAAATTCCCAAGTCAAGCCATAATTTATGTTCGATTAATTCTTATTAGTTTTTTAATCGAAACTTCAGTTAATCAACTTATTGCTGTAATGCAATCAGCAAATAAAATTAAACACTATCAGATATTTGCTAGCGTAATTCTTCTTTTAAATTTGCCAATCTCTTTTTTTTTACTTAAAATGGGATATAATGAATTTACTCCATTTATTGTGATAGTGATTCTTTCATGTTTTTATATAGGTATGATTATTTACATTTCATATAAATATTTACGAATGTCTTTGAAAAATTTCTTTATTCATGTTCATGTAAAACTTTATATAGTCTCATTATTTTCATTTGCTTGTAGTTTTCTGCTTAAACAAATTTTTGACAATTCACTTTTACATTTTATTTATTTTTGTCTTATATCTTTCACTTTTTCAATTATAATAATTTTTTATTTTGGTTTTAATAAGTCCGAAAAACAATCAATTATATTATTTTTGAAAAATAAAATACTTAAACAATGAACACACCTAAAATTATAGCTGAAATTGGTTGCAACCATAAAGGTTCAATGGAAATTGCAAAAGAAATGATAATGACTGCCGCTTTGTTTTGTAAAGCTGATGTTGTGAAGTTTCAAAAACGGAATAATCCTGAATTGTTAAGTAAAGATGAGTATCACGCACCTCACCCGAATCCGGCTAATTCATATGGTAACACGTATGGTGAACATCGTGAATACTTAGAATTTACGATAGAACAACATAAGCAATTACAAGCTTGGTGCAATGAATATGGTATAATTTATTCGACCTCAGTTTGGGATGTTACTTCAGCAAAAGAAATTGTTAGTCTAAATCCACAATTGATAAAAGTACCATCTGCCTGTAATTTGAATAAAGAGATGTTGACTTATCTTGCTGATAATTATACAGGAGAAATTCATCTTTCTTTTGGTATGACTACCAAGGAAGAAGAAGAGCAAATAGTGTCTTTTTTTGAATCAAAAAACAGAGCTTTTGATGTGGTTATTTACAGTTGTACGTCCGGCTACCCTGTGCCGTTTGAGGATATTTGTTTGCTTGAAATTTCACGTCTGAAACAGACGTTTGGTAAGCGGGTTAAAGCTATTGGGTTTTCTGGTCATCATCTCGGTATTGCGGTAGATTCTGCAGCAGTAGCTCTTGGTGCAGAATGGGTAGAACGGCATTATACACTCGACAGAACATGGAAAGGAACAGACCATGCAGCATCTCTTGAACCGGACGGTGTGCGGAAATTAACCAGAGATTGCAAGGCTGTGGCAAAGGCTTTGACCTATAAAAATCAAGATATTCTTGAAATAGAATCGGTACAACGGGCAAAACTCAAAAAAAATCAGGTAAAATGGGACAACAAATAACTGCATTCATCCCAGTACGTGGTGGCAGTAAATCTATACCACTTAAAAATATTAAAGAATTTTGCGGTAAACCTCTCGTATATTGGAATATTGCGGCATTACAACACACCAAATCGGTTGATGCAATTGTTGTAGCAACCGATTCTGATGAAATTGAACAAACAGTTTTGTCATTTAAATTTGACAAGGTTTCCGTTTACAGACGTTCACCGGAAAATGCTTCCGACACAGCAAGTACCGAAAGTGTGATGTTGGAATATATTGATTATGCACAATTAGCTCGTGATTCTGTATTTATGTTAGTGCAAGCAACATCTCCATTAACAGAAACACATCATTTTCAGGAAGCATTAGAATTATTTGTAACTAATAAATATGACTCAATACTTACCTGCGTACGAAATAAACGGTTTTTTTGGAACGAAAACGGTACTCCGCAAAATTATGACTATACAAACCGCCCACGCAGACAAGATTTTTCAGGTATGTTAATGGAAAATGGGGCATTCTATATTAATCGTGTTCACAATATTATTCGAGATAAAAATAGATTAAGCGGGAATATTGGCATATATGAAATGCCTGAATATACCGCATTTGAAATAGATGAACCTGATGATTGGTTTATTATGGAGCGATTGATGCACAAATATGTACTTTCTAAACAACCAAAGAAACAGATTAAACTTGTGTTAACCGATGTAGATGGAGTATTAACCGATGCCGGTATGTACTATTCCGAAAACGGAGATGAATTGAAAAAATTTAACACGCATGATGGCATGGCATTTCAATTACTTCGTGAAGCCGGCATTAAAACAGGCATTATAACCTCCGAAAACACCAACATTGTAGAACGAAGAGCAAAAAAACTAAAGGTAGATTATTTGTATCAAGGCAAACGAGAAGGTGGCAAACTTGCTGCAGCTCAAGAAATATGTGCACAAGAAGGCATTAGTCTGCTGGAAGTTGCCTATATAGGTGATGATATTAATTGTTTTGATTTATTATCGGCTGTTGGTCATCCATTTTGTCCACAAAACGCATTGCCAAAAATTAAAAATATCCCAAATATTACTATGTTGAAAACAAATGGAGGTGATGGAGTTTTAAGGGAAATGTTAAATAGTATTATTTTATGATTATTTTAAAAAATGTATTTTATACTTTTTACTGGGTTTTAAAATTTTTAATAAATCCATATAGATTATTATTATTTAATAATATAAATAAACTTTCAAAAAATACAGATAATAAAACATTATTTATATTAGGAAATGGAAATTCTTTAAATGATGTTATACATGACTTTGAGTTTGAGTCAAATGATTATATGG
>JAAYPM010000130.1 GCA_012519815.1 Bacteroidales bacterium | reverse complement strand
GTAAAGCTGGTAAGTTACCTGGCGAAGTGGCTCCCGAAATTAAAGAACTTGCTAAAAAACAAGGACGTGAGTTCTTTACAGGAAATCCACAGGATTTATATCCTGATAAATTAGAGGATTTCCGTAAAGAAATGAAAGAAAATAATTGGGACTTTGGTAAAGATGATGAAGAATTGTTCGAACTTGCAATGCACCCAGAACAATATCGTGCTTTAAAATCTGGTAAAGCAAAAGCTGATTTTGAAAAAGAATTGCTTGCTGAAAAATCAAAAGCTCAAAAAGCTGACGGACTTGCTGTAGTTGCTCCTCAAACTTTACAACTTGAAGTTAATGGCGAAAAATTTGTGGTGAATGTAAGCTATGACGATGAACCTGCAGAAAATAAAAAAGCTGCTCAAAGTGCTGCTTCTATTGCTGATCCAAATGCTGAATTGCAAGATTTGATTGCACCTATTTCAGGAAAATTCTTCTTAACAAAAGATTCTTCTGAAGCTCCTGTAAAGGTTGGTGACACTGTTAAAAAAGATCAAATCCTTTGCTATATAGAAGCAATGAAGGTATTTAATGGTATTGCAGCTCCAAGTGATGGTAAAATTGTTGAAATTTGTTACACACCCGGCGACGAGGTTGATGAAGATGATGTAATTATTCGAATTCAATAATATATTTGATTTATAATCTTAAAACGTTAAAATATAACGTTTTGTAAATTTTTAATAATAAAAAAATGGAATTACTACATAAATTATATGAGATGACTGCAATTGGAAATATCGTTGCAAGTCCTGAAATTCTTATAATGTTTGCACTTGGGTTTGTGTTACTATATTTAGGTATTGTAAAAAAATACGAACCTTTATTGTTGGTGCCTATTGCATTTGGTGTTATCATAGCTAACTTTCCACTCGGACAAATGGGAGTGGCGGCTGCAGACCATGTAAAAGATATATTTCTTACTATGGATTTTGATACCTTCTATGCACTTCCACTCGCAGAGCAAGAGGCTTTACTGCAAGATAGCCATAGTATGAATCTATTTGAAATTGCAAATAGATACGGAATTATGAATTTTTTGTACTATTCTCTTCTTAAAACTGGATTGTTGCCTCCACTTATTTTCTTAGGTGTAGGTGCTATGACAGACTTTGGACCTATGCTCCGAAATCTTCGCCTTTCTTTATTTGGTGGGGCTGCTCAAATTGGAATTTTTGCTGTTCTTTTTGGTGCTATGGCAACAGGAGCATTTTCTATAGAAGAAGCTGGGTCTCTTGCAATTATTGGTGGTGCCGACGGACCAACAGCAATTTACACTACTATTAAATTGGCTCCGCATTTATTAGGGCCAATCGCAATTGCTGCGTATTCATATATGGCTCTTGTGCCTGTTATTATACCATTTGTTGTGAGAATAACTTGTAGTAGTAAAGAACTTTCTATAAACATGAGAGAAATGGATAAAAAATATCCACCAAAAGTGCAAATTAAGAATATACGAGCAGCTAAAATTATATTCCCAATTGTGTTAGCTACGTTTACAATTATTTTAGCACCTTCTGCTGCTCCTTTATTAGGTTTCTTGTTTTTTGGTAATCTTATTAAAGAAATAGGTTCTGATACGCAACGTTTAACAATTGCTGCTACCGATTATATTATGAATCCAGCTACTATTATCTTAGGATTATGTGTTGGTGCAACTATGACTGCCGATGTATTCCTTGATTTTACTACAATCATGATTATTATTGGTGGATTTTTGGCGTTTTCGCTTTCGGTTGCGGGCGGTATTTATGCGGTAAAATTATATAATGTATTTGCAAAGAAAAAAATCAATCCGCTTATTGGTGCTACAGGATTAAGTGCGGTACCTATGGCTTCGCGTGTGGCTAACGAACTTTCAACTAAATATGATTCGCAAAATCATGTGTTGCAATATTGTATGTCAAGTAACGTGTCTGGAGTGATTGGCTCTGCGGTTGCGGCTGGAGTGCTTATTAGCTTTTTAGGATAATTACTTTATTCTTTATAAAAAAATAAAAAAACCTTATAGATACTTTTCTATAAGGTTTTTTTAATAACATTTTTTATTTTTATACTTTAGGTAGTATGCTATTAAATTTACAGTAATGAAAAAAAATTGGGCAAAAAAAATATGTGAACAAATGACTGTCGAACAAAAAGTTGGACAATTATTTATGGTGAGTTTTTTTACATGGGATCTTCAGGAATTACACCTTTTACGAAATAAACTTCGTGAATATTTTATTGGAGGTGTGTTTCATTATACTGCACATCATCAAGAAATGGCTGATTTCTTTTCTGTTTTACAAGCCGAAGCACATGTTCCTTTGCTTGTTTCTTCTGATTTTGAAATGGGAGCAGGCTGGATTATTAAAGAAGGTGTTGTGTTTCAACGCCCTATGGCTCGTGGATATTTTGGCACGCCTGATTTGGAATATACCATTGCAAAAATTATTGCACAACAAGGACGAAGTGCTGGTGCAAACATGTCTTTTAGTCCGGTTGTAGATGTGAATACAAATCCATTATGCCCCGATGTAAATACTCGTGCATATTCTGATAATGCCGAAAAAGTAACAGAATTAGCTGCTGGTTTTGTACGCGGAATGCAAGATAATAATATGCTTGCAACCTTAAAACATTTTCCCGGTAATGGCGAAACAATTATGGACCAACATATAGGACCAGCTATTATTGATGTTTCTAAAAGAAATATGCATGCTGTGTTTTTAAAACCATACAAAGAACTTATTAAAACTTGCGACCCCGCTGCGGTTATGGTAGCACACCTCGAAGTTCCATCTTTATGTTCTGAAATTCACCCAAAAACAAAACGAACGGTGCCCGCCTCTGTGTCAAAAGAAATTATTACGGATCTTTTGAAAAAAAATATGAAATTCAAGGGAATTGTGATAACTGATGCCACAAATATGGGGGGAATTAATAACCTCTATTCACGCGAGGAAGCTGCTGTTAAAACTATACAGGCTGGTTCTGATATGATACTTGATTTTTATAGTGATTTTGAACGAGATTATAATGCGGTGCTTTCGGCAGTTTTACATAACAAAATTTCTGAAGAACGACTTAATGATGCGGTTATGCGTGTGTTAACTGCAAAAATGAAATTAAATCTACATATTGATGCTGGTATGCCTTGGGATAAAAATAAACGTGAGGCATTGTTTGATAAAAAGGAATATGAACCTTTGTTACAGCGAATTTCTCAAAAAAGTATCACTTTGTTGCAAAATCATGAAGGCATTATTCCTATAAAACATGATTTGACTAATAAAAATGTGGCTGTGTATTCTGTATTTAGTCCCGAAAAAAAGGTTTTACAGAGTCAAAATTCTAAAGTAACGCCCGATGTGTTTACAACTGAATTGCGAAACACTGGTGCAAATGTTACTGAAATTGATATTGTGTCTGATTTATCAATGGATGCCATTACCGAAATTGTACATAATGCACATACGTTTGACTATATTTTTCTTAATTTTTTTATTGTTCCAAGCTTTGCTATTGGCACGCTTATGCCAAATTATAATGCCATGCGTTTGTTTTTTCGAGGTTTGTTGCAAGAAAACAGAAATGTGATTATACATTGTTTTGGCGACCCGTATATTGTACAACATTTTGCTTCGGCACCAACTATTATATGTTGTTTTGATGAATCGGAAATGTCACAAAAAACGGCATTACAGGCTGTTCTTGGAAAAATTCCATTTTCAGGTAAAATGCCAGTCAATTTACCACATATATTTTCTGCAGGCGATGGAATTGAAACGCCTGAACAGTAAACTTTTATATACCATGAGATATTTCCAATAAAAAATTCGTATTTTTGTTATGTGTTGGAAAAAAGTGCCTATGTGTAAAGCTATTTTGTTGAATTTTTTGTGTGTTGTTTGTTTAATGTTTTCGTATATTTTTCCAGCATCTGCACAAAAACTTGATACCGTAACTGTTTATAATCATGCAAAAAGTACTCCTTTGTGGAGTAATTCGCAAGTCGAACAACTTGCAGATTATTTAGCAAAACCGTTTAAAGATGATGCAAGTAAAGTCCTTGCATTTGCATATTGGATTTGTACCAATATGCACTGCTCTTTTGTGTACGACCAAACATACACGCCGCAAACTCGCAATATATTGCAAACAAAATCTACTAATCCCGAAGGATTTGCTATTCTTATGCAGGCTTTGTGTGAACATGCTCATATTCCTTCGGAAATAGTGTACGGCTATGTCCGAGATTTTGATTTTACCGATACGCTCAGGCGTGCAAATCATGTGTGGAATGTTGTGAGAATTAATAATACCTGGCGTTTGTTTGATCTTACATTTGCAGCAGGGAGTTTTACATTTGTTCCCGAAAAAACAGTTTCGTTTACAACTACTACATCACCAAAGTTTTCGTATTCGTTTGTGCCTCAATACAATCCAAAATGGTTGTCGGTAAATCCAAACACAATGATTCAAACTCATTTTCCATTACTTAGGTGTATGCAAATGCGCGAAAAACCTGTTCCTTTTTCTGTTTTTATACATGGAAATGATGCAGTGCAAAAATTTATGTCCGCATATCCAGAATCTGCTCAAAACAATGCAAAACTTACCGCTTTTCATGAACTAACATCTCAAAAAAAATATCAGCAAATAGCACAGGAATCCGAATATGAAAATCCTTTAAATGTGCGTGATAAAGCATATTGGCTCTATACCGCCGTGCACGAAATTAAAACCGAAGCGTATTTAGAATATGTGAATAGAATTTTTGCCCGATTCCACATTTTGCGACCTATGAAAGAACAGGTGGTTCTTGCTGATTCGCTTATTTCTATTGCGTTACAGCAAAATTCGGAGGAATTTGCATCTAAAAGGAAAAAAAGTGAATCCTGGCGTTTGCAAACTCTATCGTATAACAAAGAATTGATTGAAAAATATCAAACCTATATAAAAACATATACTACACAAGAAAAAGCGTTTTCACGTTTAGAAAAACAACAAAATTCTTTCTTATCTTTTCTTACGCTCAGTGCCAATAAATTTTCTGAACAGGAAATTTTAGAGGTTCCACGACCTTTTGTGCACTTGAATGACGATATGTACGAACGTGTTTTTTTATTGTTGCATGCTGATTCTATTGCATCGTTAAAACGTGAATTATTGCAAGAGTATCAACAAAGTACGCAAAATATAGCTTCTCTTGATTATTTGCAAACTATTGTAAATGCAGAGCAAAATTTACTTGCTATGTTTCAACAAAATCAACAAAAGTGTATAGTGTTTTTAGAAAATAAATATACAAATCTCACAGATAATTTTTATGATGAAAACACATTTGTAACCAATATTTGTAATCCAAATATTACTATTGTCAATAGTATTTTAAAACCATATTCTAACACCTTAATTTTGAGTGTGAACGAGGCGCAAAGTAAACGATTTGATTTAATACGTGAATATATTCGTCTTAGTTCTGAGCAATTTCGCTTTGTAAAAGAGGCCAAAAAAAAGTCGTATGTTAATGTTGGTGAAGATAGCGTGTATGCTGCTATTGTAAATGAATACATACAACAATGTAATGAGTTTTCTACGGATATTAAACTTTATACGCAAGTTGTTTCACAATTAAAATCTTTGTTTCAACAACAAAATCAAGAACTTACGGAAACGGTAAAAGTTATTAAATTAGAAGATTCGTATGCAACGGCACGGCATACAGAATATAGTGCACATATCACAAGAATTAGAAACACCGAACAAAATGTATTAATGTATATGCGTGCCGAATTAAAAACTATTAAAAAATTAATAGATTCTGAATTAAATTAGTATTTTTACTACAAACAAAAAAGAATGCCGTGTTTCTTTAAAACAATATGTTTTTATTGATTACACGCTATCCTTTTTTATAAAAATTTTAACAAACTGGTATGAATTTATTTACAAAAGAAAATAAGGTAATATCTATTGTCCGCGAAAGTATATATTTATTACCTGTGCTTAATCGATTTGATATTCGTCCGGGCTTGCATGATGCAACAATACAAGAAATTTGTATTGAGAAAAATATAAATGTTGATTTTTTTCTTGCAATAATTAACACATATGCTCATCAGCATTATTTTCCAAAAACAAAACTTCTTTCATTTTCGCCATTATTAATAATTAATTATTTGCGAAAAACTCATGAATATTATGCACAATATGTTGTGCCTTCTATAGATGCGAGTCTTACAGAATTGTTGCAAAGTTCAAAACATGAAAAATCTGATATTCATCTAATACAGTCATTTTATTCAAAATATATACAGGAGTTTTTAAAACATAATGATGTTGAAGAAAAAACTGTGTTTCCATATATTATTTCAATATTCGAAAATCCTGCCTTAGCTGACGGCAGATTAGCGAATAAAACGTTTGAAAAAGAACATAAACAAATCGAAGATAAATTGCATGATTTAAAAAATTTATTGTTAAAATATATGGATACAGATTATAATGAAAATTTATATAATGACTTTTTGTTTCGATTGTTTTTATTTGAAAAAGATACAAAAGATCATGCTCGAATTGAAGATGTAATACTTTTTCCTATTGCTCGTGCACTCGAAAAAAATACGCGTATATGACACACGAAATTTTTATATTACATTCTTCTCCAATCATTCAAAAAGGTATTGAATCTCTTGTTTCTCAATTTGCAAATATTCCGATATACAGTATTGCATATCCAAGTGATATTATTAAAAAAGCACAGACTGCATACCAACAGCATTTTATAATTTTCACAGAAACTGAATTAACACAAGAATTTCATCAAGCATTTCAACAATTACAACAACAAAATAAACTTTCGTATGTGTATATTCTTAATGAACAAGAACATGTCGAAAATTTGAAAGATTCTCATGTAATTTCTCATTATTCTTCGGAAACGGAAATATCTCAGATAATAAACAAACTAAAAGAAGATACGCATGTATCTGAAAATCAAGAGCAAGGAGGAAACATCTCTCGAAGGGAAAAAGAAGTGCTCACATTAGTTGCTTTGGGATTTTCAAATAAAGAAATTGCTGAAGAATTATCAATAAGTGTGCATACTGTTATTTCTCACAGGAAAAAAATTGTTGAAAAAACCGGAATTAAATCAATTTCAGGATTAACAATGTATGCAATTATGACTAAAATTGTTGACCCTAACACAATTGATATGTCAAAATTAATATAATGTCATGATATAGAGGAAGGTGCTGTTTAAAATAAGACAATCTTAATTTTTAGTTGCTTTTTATATGTGCACTTCATTTAATAATTCTATTTTTGCAACATACAAAGAATGTTTTATGAAATATACAGTTAAAGAAATTGCGAAACATGTGCAAGGCTCTGTTGAAGGTGATGAAACTCTTATAATTTCTAACCTTGCAAAAATTGAAGAGGGACACGAAGGAACGCTTACATTTTTAGCGAATAAAAAATATACACCTTTTATTTATACAACAAAATCTTCGGCAGTTGTGGTAAATAAAAATTTTGTTGCAGAACATGAATTATCTGTTACGCTTATTCGTGTTGATGATGCGTATTCTTCTTTTGCAAAACTTTTAGAAATTTTTAATACATCTCTAAACACAAAAAAAGTAATTTCTCGTAAAGCAAAAATCCATAAAACAGCAAAAATTGGAAAAAATGTTGCTATAGGCGATTTTGTTTCTATAGGCGAACATGCTGTTATTGGAGATAATACTGTGATTCATCCAAATGTTACTATTTATCCGTCTGTTGTTATTAAATCAAACTGTCTTTTATATGCAGGAGTTTGTGTGTTAAATAACTGTGTGGTTGGTAATAATTGTGTTTTGCATCCGGGAGCTATTGTTGGGTCTGATGGATTTGGATTTGCACCTATTAGTGATGGAAAATACATGAAAATTCCGCAAACAGGAAATGTGATTCTCGAAGATGATGTGGAAATTGGTGCAAATGCAACAATTGATAGAGCAACTATGGGATCAACAATAATTAGAAAAGGCACAAAAATAGACAATCTTATTCAAATTGGTCATAATTGCGAAATTGGTTCTGATACGGTAATTGCTGGACAAACAGGAGTTTCGGGTTCAACAAAAATAGGAAATAACTGTATGATAGGAGGGCAAGTAGGTATTGTTGGGCATTTAAAAATAGGAAATAAAGTAAAAATTGCTGCTAAATCTGGCGTTATGGTCAATATTGCTGATGAGGAATTTCATATGGGAAATCCAAGTCTTAATGCACGCAATTATAAAAAATCATATGTTCATTTCAAACAACTTGATAAACTTGCAAAACGCGTTGCTGAGTTAGAACGACTATTAGAAAAGCAAAAACAATCAGAATGAGTTGTTGCTTTTTTTATGATTTTTAATATAAATCTTGCAATCAAGAATAGCAAGCTGCGGAATTCTATTCAAATCACCAATTAAACCGTGAGCTAAATGGGGCGGAATAATCACATGTGCAGAATCGCCTTTGTGCATAAGTAAAAATGCTTCTTCTAAACCAGATTCTACTCCACCTTGACCAACTCGCAATATTTTTGTTCCTAAGAAATCAGAAGTGTAACAAACGGTGCCGTGTAATAACGAAATGGTATATTCTATTTCAATAATATCGCCTTCGGTAATGCTGTCGGTGTGTTGCGAACGAATAATGGAATACCATAATCCTGTTCCTGTTTTTTGCATTGAAAGATTGTTTTTTGCAATGTACCATTTAATAGAATCTTGTTTGTGTGCAACAATTGCTTTATTAACCTCAATGCTTTGTTCTTCAATTTTTTTGAGCTGCGCTTGCGTTAATGGAGGACGTTGTTGTTTGTCTTTACACGATAGCGTGAAAGCAATCGCGAAAATGTAAAAAAATAACATATATAATTTCATTGCACCGTAATTTTTTTAATGATTTTGTTTTGCTTGGCAAATATGTCTTGTACACGAATATCAAAGATAAACACTCCAGTTGAATCAAGTGTATAGTGTGCAATTTGTGTTGTTGTATCACCATTAAAATGTGCGTTTTTTAAGGAAAAAGTTGAAACGTACTTGTTGTTTTTTAAAACAAACAAAGAATCGAGTTTTTGTTCTGTTTGTATGCAATGTATGGTGAATTGTATATCAGAATGTTTCGGTACAGTAGTGTCGGTATATATAGCTGTTTTGTCAAGTAATAGGTTAGGGGGTGTAATACTTTGTATGTATATTTTTTTGTGTGCTACTGCTTGTAGTTGCTTTGTATCATCTACTCTAATTTGTATTGTTTTTATGCCGTTTTTATTAACACACGATAGAGGATAACGAAATGTAATGCTATCTGCTTGAGAATGTATAATGCTATCTAAAATAAGATGTGAATCAAACTCTATTTGTGTGGAATATAGAGGATTTGTGCCTTTTATGCAGCTGTATTCTACATAAAAATTATCGGCTTCGTTTACAGTATCAATAGTATGAGAAACTACAAGACGTGGACTTTCTGTTGATTCATAATTACAAGCAAAACAACCTAAGGCACATATTAAAAAAAATACTTGTTTCATACTATATCCAATTAAGGTATAAATACAAAAATAAAAAAAGCCGACATATTGTGTCGGCTTTTTTATTATTTTTTGTGAGAAATTAATTACTCAACAATTTTTGTTTTAATGCTTAATGTAGCCATGCCATCAGCTCCTGCATCAATAGCAGTTACTTTAATAATACCTACAGTACCATCAGCTGTTTTAAATGCAATAACATCATTTGCAGATAAGTTTTTTACTTTTGTTAAAGGGAAATCTGCAGGGATATCAGCACTTGTAGCAGTTTCGTATGCAACATTTATTAATTTAACAAATATTGTTTCAGTTGCAGTTGAACCAGTAAATGTAAGTGCAGAACTTTCTGTTGGAGAATAGATTTGAGCACCATCTGTTTCATTGTAATTATAAACTACAGAAACAATAGCTGGGTCAGCTTGTGCTGCAGCTTGTTTAATAACTTCATTTGTAGCTAAAGAATAAAAGCTACCGTTTGTGTTATTTCCTGCTCCAAGCATTTTACTTCCTTTGTCATCTAAGTCAGATTTAACAGTAATAGCAATTGTTTTTTCTGCTTTTAAATCAGCTTTGTCGGTAACAGTAATAGTTAAAGTTTGTGCTCCAACAACTTCTAATTTTTGATTTAATGTAACAGTCATACCGTCTTCAATTTTCATCTTTTTATCAGTTGATGCTTTGTAGATTTCACCTTGTCCAAGTTTTACAACAACATCTTCTAATTTAGCATCACCTTGTCTAACGATAAATGAAACACCAATTGCGTCACCAAGATCTTTCTCAAGAGCTTCACCATTATAGTCTTGAAAAGTAATAACTGGAGCAAGAGGATCTTCATCATCTACACAAGAAGAGAAAAACACAGCACTTGCCATTACGCTAAGGATTAATAATACATTTAATTTTTTCATAATAATTAAAAATTTAAGTTATACATTTTATAGTTTTGTACATTTATTTAATGCAAAGATAATAATTGTTTTTAATATGCAATGTTTTTTTTTATTAGTTTGATATTTTTATAGAGTATTGTAAAATACTTCCTCCTGGTTTAAGAATAGTACCTTGTGGAATATCTATAACCATGCCTGTTTCATGCTGCCATAATTTAAAATACACACTGTCAGCTTTATCACCATGAATAACTGAAGAAACATAACTTGTATCGTTATACATAAATATTGGAGCTATCATTCTACATTCTCCATGTACAAATGCTCCAAGCACGTCGCCTACTTTTGCAGGAGCGTTAGAAACATGAATTGCTGCCGTAAAAATGGTAGATTGCATGTAATTTACTCTTTGCCAACCGTGGTCTGCAAAAATGCTTGAACTTATAAGAATGCTTATGATAAGAAGTGACTTTTTTAGATTCATTATTTTACATTTTTAAGTGTGTAAATATATAAAAATAATTATTATAATAGACATGTGTTTTGTGATTTTTTATGTATGTTTATCCATATAATAACAACAGGTATGTTGTGTGTTTTTACGTTATATGAGATATTTGTTTTTTATTATTTTCATAATGTCTGCACATGTGTTTAGTTCTTGTAGGCAGAACACTACGCATGTTACTGTGTTTGAACATGCACTGCATGAGGTTCAAAATTATACAGAATTGCGTTCTGTACAACAAAAAGAACACTATTATTCGCAATATACTTTATTTGAATTACAGTTGTTATTGCATGATTTTGTGAATGTTGCAGATATTGATAGTACAATAATTATAGATTTACGCTATACCACCTCAAACAACAATTGGAAACAACCTTTGCTTGCAAACATTACGCATGCAATGCTTCAAAAAGATGTTGCACAAAAGCTTCATACGGCACAAAAAATAAGTAAATCTATTGATAGTTCGTATTCTCTTATTTTGTACGATGCCGTGCGACCGCATTCGGTGCAAAAAATGATGTGGGATGTAAGCACTTTGCCTCTTACACGTAAAAGGAATTTTATAGCACACCCAACTCACACTTCTTTGCATAATTATGGTGCGGCTGTAGATGTTTCTCTTTGTAAACAGAGAATTCCTCTTGATATGGGCACACCATTTGATTTTGCAGGAAAGGCTGCATACACATATATTGATGAAAAATTACTTCGTTCTGGAGAGCTTACAGCTACACACATTGCGAATAGAAAATTATTACAGAGAATTATGATTTTAGCTGGTTTTATTCCAAATAAATATGAATGGTGGCATTTTAATGCGTGTTATAGATATGAAGTTGCACAACGATATCCGTTTGTGGTGTCGTATGATTCTATTGCACCGCCTTCGCGTGATTAAGAAACACACACATCAACAAGTCCTTCGGGCATATCCATTATTATATGCTTTGTATCGGCATTAATTTCAATAATAAGATTTTCTGCATGTGGCACAAGAACTTCTTTATTATTAGTTGTTATAACGCGAAAAACTTCGTGCATTGGCAATTCAAGAATCTCTTTAATTATGCCTATATATATGTTTTTATCAAATACCGAATACCCAATATATTTGTTTGAAGATGTTGTGTGTTGTTGAATAATTGCATGATTTTCTACAAACACAGAGTGTAATAAAAACTCTTCGGCATACGATTCTGATGTAATATCGGTAAAATGAATAAAGAGAGAGTTCTTTTTTATAGAAAATGTTTTTATAGAAAAAGGAACTAATAGTTGATTAATTTCAATAAACATATGTGAAATTGAATCAAAATCTATGGTGATTTGTGGATTAATATGGATAACAATTTCACCTTTCGTGCCATTTGTACGATCTACGTTTCCAATCTGTGTGCAATTTGTATGTGTGGGAAAATGTATCATGTTTTTATTGAAAAAAAAGGTGTTATTTAAAAAATAACACCTTTTAATATGTTTACAAAAATAAATTGTTATTTATTCTTTTTCTTCTTCTTCTTCTTCTTTAGTCTCAGCTGTTTTTTCTTCCGCAGTAGGTTCCTCTTTCGCCTCAACTACCTCTTCTTTATTATCAGTTGTTTCGGTTTCTTTACTTTCTTCAGTTTCTTCTGATGCTGGTTTTTCAGCTTCTTCTTTTTCTGCATTTTCAGCCTCTATTTGTGCTGCTAATTCAGAATTTTTCTTTGCAATCTCTTGTTCGCGTTTTTCATTAATAGCTTTTTCAATTTCTAAACGCTTTTTTAATGCTGCTTGTTTACTCGAATATTGTTTTGATACAGCGTCTTCTTCTTTTTTACGTTTTGTATCTAACCATATTTGAAATCGTTTTTCGAGTTCAGCTTGGTCAAATGCGCCTTTTTTTACTCCCCCAAGTAAATGGTTCATGTACATAACACCTTCGTTTTGAAGAATATTACGAACAGTTTCCGTTGGTTCTGCACCAACTTGAAGCCAGTATAAAGCTCGGTCAAACTTTATTTCGGTTTTGTTTGTGGGAGCCATAGGATTGTATGTTCCTAACTTTTCGATAAACTTACCATCACGTGGTGCTCTGCTATCTGCAGCTACAATGTGATAGAAAGGTCTCGCCTTTCGTCCGTGTCGTGCTAATCTAATTTTAACAGCCATTGTATTTGTTTTTAATTAATTAATAAAAATGAGCCGCAAAACTACACTTTTTATATTAAAACAAATCATTTTTTATGGTAATTTTTAGTAATACGTGTTTTTTTTATAAGTTTTTTTAAGCTATACGTTTTGTTTGATTAAAATATAAAGAGATTTGCTATTTTTGTAGGAAATATATACTATATAATTTCGCAGATATGCAAAAAAAAATTCTTACTTCTATTATTATACTATGTTTATTAGGAATAATTTTATTTACGTATATTTTTCTTAAAAAAGAATCGCAATCATATACAAATGCAGCGTTTGAAGCTGTCCCACAAAACACTGCAATCATTTTTGATATAAAAAAGATTTCTGATTTTTCTGCCAAAACATCGTCAGATAATGAAATATGGAATGCAGTTTCTGCTTTTGATATGGTTTCAAAATATAATTCACTTGTAGCCAATATAGATTCTATTTGTAAAAAACAACCATCATTTGTGCAATTGTTGCATAATAACCTTGTTGTTGCAATGGTGCAAATTGGCAAAAACAAACTTGAATTTTTATTTGTTGTTCCATTGCAAACCGAAGAGCAAAACAATAGTGCACGTGCGTTTATGCGGGCGTTTTTTAATGACGACACCTTAACACAATATATGTATAATGATAATATGCCAGTGTTTAGTTTTGTTACACCGCACGAAAAAAAACCAGTTGTTACATATAGTATAGCAAAACAAACGCTTATAATAAGTGCATCGCGTGTGTTAGTAGAAGAAGCACTGAAAAATTTATTTTCAGAAAACACTTTATTGAATGATGAATCATTTGCATCTGTACAAAGAACAGCAAGTTCTAATACCTTAGGAAATGTGTATATAAATCTTGAAAAAATAGCAAGTGTTGCATATTTACATGCACATACCGATAAAAAAGATGCTCTTTTACAATTTTCGGATTTAGGTTCATGGTGCGAATTTGATATAAATGTATATTCTAACTATTTGTTACTGAATGGTTTTTCTTCAATTACAAATCCTTCACACTATTTTACTATATTCCAAAAACAAACGCCAGTTCCGTTTGAAATTAAAGAGGTGTTGCCTGCTGGCACCTCATCTTTTATAGCCTTAGGTATTCGCGATAAAAAAACGTTTGCACAGAGATATGAATCATATTTAAAACGCACGAATCGTTTTCAAAATTATCAAACAAAATTACATGCCATAAATACACAGCTTTCGTTGCCGAACAGTGATGCCGTTGATATTAAAAACATTATATATTCAATTATTGATAATGAAATTGCTATGGTATATGGCAATGTAAATTCTCTTGATATTTTTCAAAATACGTTTGCTGTAATAAAAGTTCAAAATCAATCGCAAGCACGAGAAAAACTTTTGGGTATTATTGATGGATATTGCGATAAAAACAAGCTAAATATTAATGATTTTACTTCGGATTTTAAAATTGATGAGAAAATTCAGTATAAAATTTATACATTTCCGGTTCCAAAAGTTCCGTATGCACTGTGGGGCGATGTGTTTTTTAATACCTCTGCTGAATATATATGTTTTATAGAAAATTATGTTGTGTTTGGTAATAGCGTTCAGTCGCTTTCAAAATTTATACATGCATACGAACTTAAAAAAACACTTGAAAAAGATATTGATTTTTCTCGTTTTTCAGAAAAATTATTAAGCAATTACACATGGTATTTGTATTCAAACGTAAGTAAAACGTATGATATTTATCCGTCATTTTTAGACCAATCTGTTTCAAAAACACTTCAGGCTCAATCTGATAATTTGAAAAAATTTGAAGGATTTGCAATACAAGTAAATGCCGAACATGAAACATTTTATAATCATCTTGTTATTAATTATAATCCTGGTGCCGTTGATAAACCCCGAACTGTGTGGGAAAGTTATTTGGATACGGTTATTATTTCAAAACCAAAAATAATTGATAATTTTCATACGGGCGAAAAAAGTATTTTGGTGCAAGATGCCTATAATAACTTATATATGTTAAATAAATCTGGCGTTATTCAGTGGAAACGTCAACTAAAAGAACCAATTATGGGCGAAATACACGAAGTTGATTTTTATAAAAATAATAAAATTCAATATGTGTGTAACACCAAAAATTATATTTATATGATTGATAGAATTGGGAATTTTGTTGAGCGATATCCAATTAAACTGGAATCAGAGGCAACCGCCGGAATGTCTGTGTTTGATTATGAAAATAATCGAGAATATAGAATTTTTATTCCTTGTGCAAATAAACGTGTATATTTATATTCCAAAGAAGGAAATACTGTTAAGGATTGGGCGTTTGGTCGCACAGAATCAATTGTAACAACGCCTGTTCAATATTTTAGATTGCATGGAAAAGATTATATTGTATTTGCCGATCAAAATATGATGTATATGCTCAATCGCAGGGGAGATATACGGGTTCCTGTAACACAAGCAATCAATAAATCGCCTAATAATGTGTTTGTGTTTGAAGAAAAAAGTAATGGCTTGCACACATTAGTTACCACCAATCGACAGGGAGAGGTTGTGTATATTGATTTTAAAGGAAATGTTAGTAAGCGTTCTATAACAAAAGTGTCTGAGAATCATTTTTTTGAATATAAAGATATGAATGCTGATGGCAAAATGGATTATGTGTTTCTTGATAAAAATAAACTGAACGTATATTCACAAGATAAAAAAGAAATACTTTCCTATACGTTTGAAGCTGACATTACAACACCCATTTCTTTATATAATTTTTCACGAGGAGTTTATAAAATTGGAGTGGTAGACAATGTGAACTCTAAAATTTATTTAATAAACGGAAACGGAACCTTGCACGAGGGATTTCCTTTGAAGGGGAAAACAATGTTTAGTATAGGATTTTTGTATCCCGATTCGCCTTTGTTTAACCTTGTTATTGGGGGTGATCAGTATTTTTTATACAATTACGAAGTTAAATAAAAACAATACAGATTCTAAAAAAATGAAGGAGGCTGTTTTTTTTATTCTAAACATGTGTATATTTACCTACAAAATTTAAAGTACGTAATGAAAAAATCATACGCAATAGTATTTCATGCCTTAATTCTTATATATATAGGCTTTTTATATTCTTGTGTGAAAAATAAATTTGATTTGAATGAACGCTTATCAGATGAGTTTGTGTGGAATCCGCAATTGGCACTTCCGCTTGCACATGGTAATCTTACGCTTGCTGATTTAGTTACCGAAAAAGAAAATGTGCAGTATGTGAGTGAATTTGATCTTGGATATGGAGCAAATGAAAATGATTATATAATTCAACTACGATATGCTATTGATACAGGAAGAACAGTAGATATTATGCGATTGCCTATTATGGAACCATATGATACTACATTATATCTTGACCCTATTCGTTTAAATGATTTTACAATGCCTCATTCAATTACTATGAACACGTTGGTGCATGATAATTTTTCTTCAGCCGATTATGCAGCGTTTCAAAATTATGAGGCTACGTCGCCAACAAATACCTTGCAACATTCTGCTATTACAAGCACTGTGTATAATGCTCCTGTTATGTCGTCGGTAATAGATTATGCGGTGTTTACAAAAGGAAATATGACTGTTACGTGCGAAAATAATTTTGCCACACCTCTTATGTGCGAACTTGTTGTGTACACCGATTCAGCAGGAGTTGATGTTGAAATAGCTACCTTTGATTATAGTAATGGTGGCACGCAGTGGATTCCTGCAGGAGGTTCTCGTGCTGCTGTGTTTGCTTTTGATACAACATTTGTTGGTTCTACACTTCGCTATGAATATCGTAATGTAGTTTTAGGTGCAGCCACAGCAGCTACAGTTGATTTGTCTGCACATTTAATTACGCATATTGCACTAACTGATATATATGCAAATGAAGGACGTGCTGTTATTCCTGCACAAACAATTAAAATGGATTCGCTTATTTATGTTGGTATTCGAGATCAAGATGTTTCAAAAAAATTATATCATTTAAGTATTGAACGTGGGCTTTTGCATTATAAAATAACATCTACTATTAATGCTGCTACTCATTTTGTTGCCGATTTTACGTCAATGTCACATCTTGGAAATCCAGTAACAAAAGAGGCTGTGCTAACAAGCGGAAAACCTATTCATGAATCTGATTGGAGTTTAATTGATCATGATTTGGATTTAACCACACACCCCGAACAAGCCTACAATTACATGCCAGTTCGTTTAGGGTATGTGGTAAATACTGAAAATCAAATGATGTCATTCGGTCCGCAGCAAAATATTACGATTCAATTTTCAAATCCTGATAGCATTTTCTTTAGTTATATTGAAGGTAATTTAGGGCAAAGTGTTGAAGAGGTGTTTCTTGATACTCTTGATTTTGATATTGAAGATTTTATTTCTAATTTTTTATCGGGCGAAATTACATTTTACGACCCTAAGTTGAGAATTGTGTATGACAATCCGATTGGTGTGCCTGGGAACTTCAAGTTGAATTTAGTCGGTAAAAACTCAAAAGGTAAAGTTGTTGACGCTTTTGAAGGATTTTCAAATGAGTTTGAAATAGAAGCTCCTACGTGTGATCAAGTAAAACAGGGCGAACATATTGTTTCTACTATAGAACTCAATAAAAACACATCAAACATTGTTGAGTTTATAAAATTATTGCCTACAAAAATTGAATATTCTGGTTGGTATTTGCCAAACGCAAATGCTCCTAACTCTGATGTTATTGTTAATTGTGTTTCAAATAAAAGTGATGCACGGCTTTCTGTTGAGGCGGAATTACCTATGAAATTGTCGATAAAAAATCTTGTGTTGCAACAAGAAATAATTTTATCTGACATAAATAATATTGATAACATTGAAGATATTCAACAACTGCGTGTGTATTTCCTTACCGAAAATATGTTTCCTTTAGATGTTCGCCTAAAAGTGAGTATGCTTGATACCACACTCGCAAATCCAAATCTTGGAGAACTTTCAATGTATTTATTAGAAGCGGCATCAACGAGTAATGGTAAAGTACCACGCAATGGATATGTGAAACAACATGTAGAAGAATTACTGCTTGATGCTGCGTATGATAAACGACTTGCTAAATTGTTACAAGCTAATAAATTGTTATTAGAAGTGTTTTTGGAAACCGATAAAGAAGGTGATGTCCCTGTAATTTTTTATACCTATTATAGTCTTAAATTTCAAATGGCTATTGATGGAAAATTTTTATATAAAGGACGTTTTTCTGATTTTTAATGAATAGATGAAAAAACTATGTATAACAATTTTTATGTGCTGTGTTTACTTTGCGACTTTTTCGCAAATCAATAATACTATGTATTATATGGATAGATTGCCGCAGGCTAATTATATTAATCCAGCACAGGTTCCGCAATGTAAATTTTTTCTTTCAGGATTGCTTATTCCACTTGTTGGGCAACTACCTCCGCCTGTTGCTTTTGCCGTTAATACACCGATAGATTATAATGATATCTTTTTTCCGGGACGATGGGAATATAAGGATTCGTTAATAACACCAATACACCCAAATGCGAATTTGAATGATTTTTTAAAGAAATTACATCCTGTAAATTACACTACGTTTGATTTTCACTTAAATCTTCTTTATTTTGGTTTTAAACAAGGTGAAAAAAACTTTTGGACGTTTGATATTTCAGAAAGAGCATATATGCACTTTGGATTACCCGAAAATCTTATAAAATTTGTACTTATGGGAAATAAAGAAGTCAGAAATGCTGATTTTACTGGACTTCATACAAATTTGTTTTATTATCATCAAGTATCAATTGGATTTAAACGACAAATTTCTCGCTATTTTAATGTAGGAACAAAACTTAAACTCTTAACAGGGGTTGCAAATATGTATTCCTCATCATCTTCGCTTATTTTTAATACTACTACTAAAGCAAATCATCTTTCTTTGTTATCAAATTATAAGATTCACACAACAGCACCTGTTGAGGTTACGCTTAATGATGAAGGATTTATTGAAACAGTTGATTTTATGGATTTTGGAGCAATATCTACTTCTGAACTAATTATGGATTATGCTCTGTTGACAGGAAACACTGGTTTTGCTTTAGATTTAGGTTTTTCAAAAGAATGGAATAGCGAATTAACGTATTTTGTGAGTGTTGAGGATTTGGGATATATTCGATGGAAAAATAATACACATACGCTAAGTCTTATTAATGATGAACAGACAAACAACGAAGGATTTATATATAGAGGGATGCAAGTTACTGTGGAAGAAATAGTATTTCCAACAATTGACTCAATTATAGAAGCATATGATTTTAATTATTCGCAAGAGGCATATAACACCCCTTTACCATGGAAAATTTATGGAGGATTGCAATATAAACTCACGTCTAAATTATTTGCTGGTGGTGTGCTTAGATTTGAGAAATTACCACATCGTTTGCGTACTTCTTTTACTACAACTTTGAATTATAGGCCGGGAAAAATCAGTCATTTTACACTTAGTTACTCTCATATAAACGGCAATTTTAACAATATTGGTTTTGGTTATTCATGGAATCTTGGGCCGTTTCAATGGTATTTAATTACCGATAATCTTATTGGTCTTGGCATATTCCCCGATAATAGCAGGTCGGCAGCAATTAGAATGGGCAGTAATTTTATTATTGGATACAAAGATAAAAAAACACAGCGTGCTTTGCCATTGTTTAATGCTAATAGTGGAACCCAAAAAAAATCATATAAAAAGTCAAACATAGGAGCAGCGAAATATGGCATACCCCAAAAAGCAAAAAAAGGTTCTGCGGTGTCGGCTCCACAAGATTAAGAATGTTTGAATGATACAAGGCAACTGATTTTTGCAAATTATAGAAAATGAAAAAATATATAATTGAATCTATTTCAGACATTTCTGAGATTGCAGAGTTCTTTGTTCGTGAAACAAATGCTGCAACTATATTTGCTTTTTATGGAGAAATGGGAGTTGGAAAAACAACTTTTATTAAAGAAATATATACTGTTTTAGGCGT
>JAAYPM010000129.1 GCA_012519815.1 Bacteroidales bacterium | reverse complement strand
TAAACCGTATATTTCATTGTTAAAAAGAATAATATTAATGTCGATATTTCGGCGTATTGCATGAATAAAATGATTTCCTCCAATAGCCAAGCAGTCGCCATCACCTGTGATTTGCCACACTTGTAAATTTTGGTTTGCAGATTTAAGTCCCGATGCAATTGCAGACGCACGTCCGTGAATAGTGTGCATACCATAGGTTTCCATGTAATATGGTAATCGAGATGAACACCCGATTCCCGATACAATTGCAATATTTTCGTGAACCACTCCCGTTTCTGGAATAGCTTTTTGTAGTGCATTAAGAATAGCATGGTCGCCACAACCTGCGCACCATTTTACCCCAACACTACTTTTTAATTCTTTTGCTGTATATGATTTTGTCATGTTTTAACTTTTTATACATGTTTGCTACATGCTTCGGTAATTTCCTCAACAGTAAAAGGTAATCCTTGTACTTTATTATATTGTTCGTATGTAAAATCTTGCATTTTCATCCTCAAATAATTAGCAAATTGCCCCATGTTGAGTTCGCAAACAATTATTTTTTTGAATTTTGCAAAAACCTCTGCTGTATTTTTTGGAAGAGGATGGATATAATTAAAATGAGCAAGACTTACTTTTTTTCCTTGATTTCTTAGTCTCTCAACCGCAGAAATAAGATGCCCATACGTTCCTCCCCAGCCAACTACTAATAAATCTCCCGATGCATCTCCATGAACGTATAATTCTGGAATTACCTGAGATACACGATCAACTTTTTCTTGTCGCAGAGAAACCATTTTTTGATGGTTTGCAGGAGCATGAGATGCTTGTCCTGTTACAAAATCTTTTTCGAGACTACCAATTCGGTGCATGAGTTCAGGAGTTCCTGGCAGCACCCAATTTCTTGCAAGTGTTTCGTCTGTCCTTTCAAAGGCAGTTGCATTTGATGTTTTTTCGGTAACAATTCGATGCGTAATATTTTGTAATTCTGCCATTTTTTTAATTTTCCATGGCGATGAGCCGTTTGCTAAAAAACCATCAGTTAGCAGAATTACTGGAGTCATGTGTTCTAACGTTAATTTAGCCGCCATAAACGCATAGTCAAAGCAATTTGATGGTGTGCTTGCCGCAATAACTATGCAAGGAGCTTCACCGTTTCGTCCGTATATTGCTTGCATTAAGTCAGCTTGTTCCGTTTTTGTAGGTAATCCTGTAGAAGGACCGCCACGTTGCACATTTACAATTACTAATGGAATTTCCATCATCACCGCTAAGCCAATTGCTTCTGTTTTAAGAGCAAGCCCAGGTCCAGAAGTGGAGGTAATAGCAAGACTGCCAGCATATGATGCTCCAATAGCTGTGCAAATTCCAGCAATTTCATCTTCAGCTTGAAACGTACGAACGCGTAAATTTTTATGACAGGCTAATTCTTGTAAAATATCAGATGCGGGTGTTATAGGATATGAACCTAGAAATAATGGTAAATTTGCTTTTTCGGCAGCAGCCATCAGTCCCCATGCAGTTGCGGTGTTGCCGTTAATAGTACGATATCTACCTTTTTCTATATTTGCAGGAGCTATATGCGTAGAAGGGAGAGCATGAGTATTTTCTGCATAAATATACCCTTCACGTAACACACGTTTATTTGCCGAAATTAACTCAGGATATTTTGCAAACTTTTCTTCGAAATAACTATTTGTAAAATCAAGCGGTCTGTTAAAAATACAATATGTTATACCAAGAGCAAACATGTTTTTACAGCGGAGTATGCTTTTGTTATCAAGAGCTGTGTCTGCAAGTGTTTTTTGTGTTTGACTCGAAATAGGTGCTGCTATAACATTATATCCTCGTAAACTTCCGTCTTCAAGAGGATTTGTTATGTATTCTGCTTTTTGCAAATTTCTTTCAGAAAAAGTGTCAGCATCAACAATAATAGTTGCTCCTTGTTTTGCCCATTTTAAATTTGCCTTTAATGCTGCCGGGTTCATTGCCACAAGCACATCGGCATAATCACCCGGAGTATATATTTTTTTTTGTCCAAAATGCACTTGAAAGCCAGAAACTCCCGAAATGGTACCTTGTGGAGCTCTAATTTCAGAAGGATAATCAGGAAATGTAGAAATGTCATTTCCTAACAGTGCAGCTGTATCAGAAAACAATGTTCCTACCAACTGCATTCCATCACCCGAATCTCCCGTAAATCGAATCGTTACATTGTCTGTTTCCTGTGTGTTATGTTGTTCTGTATTCATTATTAAAAAAGAAAATTTAATGAACTCTACATCTTGAATAGAGTGTAGAAGCTGTTTTTTTTATTGCAACAAAAGTAAGGTTTTTTATTATGTTTAAAACTATAACAAAAATACAAGCAACCGCCTAATGATATGAAATAGCACACAAAAAAACATGACGAAGCCCCTGATTCCTTATTTTATGGTATAATAGCTTCATATATAATTTTTTGAATAGCGGGACGAATTTTTTGCGTACCAATTTTATTGTTTTCCGCATCAGGGTGTACTCTGTTTGAAAGAAATACGTATATAATTTCGTGAACTGGATCGACCCAAAAGATAGTTCCAGTAAAACCCGAATGCCCGAAACTTGCAGATGAAGTACATTTGCATGTAGGGTCAAGTTTGGTTGTGTCTTGCCATGCTTTGTCAAATCCATATCCTTTTCTGTTATTTTCGGCACAAAAAGGGCAGGAGGTAAATAAAGAAATTGTTTCAGGTAAAATGTATTGTATTCCTCCGTATGAACCACCATTTAAAAGCATTTGTGATATTTTAGCAATGTCGTTTGCATTTGAAAACAAGCCTGCATGACCGCTAATTCCACCTAACATGGCAGCTCCAGGGTCGTGTACGTGTCCTTGAATGATTTGCTTGCGAAATACTTCATCTTTTTCGGTAGGTGCTATTTGCTGTTTCGAAAAACGATGTAATGGCGTGTAACATATATTGTGAGCACCAAGCGTATTGTAAAATTCAGAATATAAAAACTCATCAATTGATTTTCCTGACAATTTTTCAATCATTCGTGGAAACAAATAAAATCCTAAATCGCTATACACCACTTCTTTTTTGTCAGAAAGAGGTGATGCCATAATTTTTGCAATAATAGTGTCGCTGTACGCTTTTGTAATATATACATTATCGGCAACTTGCACAGAATATAACTCTGATTGTACATTTGAAATACTGCTGTCAATAAATTGATATGAGTGGTGGAGATATAATGAATTTCCAATGCGATATGGATATTGTGCAGATTTTTTACGTGAACGTAGATGTGTAACCTTAGGATTAAAATAATCTTGTATCATGTATTGATAAAACGGAATCCACGATTGCAATTGCGATTGATGAGTTAAAATATTAGCGATTGTAATGGTGTCTTTCCCTGTGGTGTCAATTCCAGGTATATCAATAAAGTCTCGCAAAGGTTGATTCAAATCAAATAGATGATTATCATATAATTTCATAAGACTAAGCGTGGTGCCAAGCGATTTTGTTATAGATGCAATATCGTACAAAACATCATTTGTAACCTTTTGACTTGTATTGTCATATGAAAAATTTCCATATGATTTTTGAAATACCACCTGTCCTTTTCGAGCTACAAGTATTTGACAACCAGGAAATGCCTGTTGTGAAACACCAAATTCTGCAATTGTGTCAATATTCTGCAAAATTGTATCATTGAGTCCTGCTTCAAAAGGAACTGTATATTTGAGTCGTTGAATTGCAGGGTATGAAACGCCTGTTCCTGCAGCAAATCCACCTGCAGACACAGGAAGTTTTCCTTGTGCACCGTAAGCTCCGTATATAACTTGTGCTGTTTCAAACTGTGTTTCATTATTGAAGTCGTAGCCAACAACAATGGTAGAAACATGAGGAACAACATCAGCCAAAAAATCTAAGGCATATGGATTTGCATGAATAATGAGTATGACATTACTATTTTGCAACGCAATTTGCTTTGTATATTCAATCACATCGTGTTTTATACCATATTTTCGTGATGCGTACATACTGCTACCTTCAACATTTATTAGTATTGTATTGTACAGAGCGAGAGTGTCGAGTAATGCTTGTTTTTTGTTTTGATTTGTGAAATCAGACAGAGAAAAATGGTCTATTGATGTGTAGTTTTTTGCTGCAACATAGCATGTGTCTATGGTTGATTTGAACGATACAAAAGCTGTTTTACATGTATCTAATCGATAAAAGGGTAACAGATTGTTTTCATCTTTTACAACCGTAATAGCAGCACGAATCAACTGTTTTTTGAGTTGTTCTGCTTGCGGTGTATTTAAATCATTATATAGATTTTGTGTTTTTATTGATTGCACAGAATCTAATCCTACCCATTTTTTAGCACGAAGAATTTTTTTACATCGTGTTTCAATTAAATCCAGAGGTATAGTACCTTGTGCCACAGCATTTTTGACAGCTTTTATTGCTGTTGAAACATCTTCGGGAAAGAGTAACACATCATTTCCGGCGAGCAGTGCTTTTACTTCCAATTCGCCTGGCGAAAAATATTTGGCAACGCCTTTCATGTTAAGAGCATCGGTAAATATCAATCCTTCAAACCCCAAATCCTTTTTCAATAATGTAGTTACAATTTTATGCGAGAGGGTTGAAGCTTGATTTTTTGTTTTGTCTAAGGCAGGAACAGAGAGATGTGCTACCATCATTCCTGTAAGATTGTTGTTTATGAGATATTTAAACGGATATAATTCCAGAGTGTCAAGGCGTTGTTTGGTATATGGAATTTTTGGTAAACTATGATGTGAATCACTGTCGGTGTCGCCATGTCCGGGAAAATGTTTTGCTGTGGTAATAATATTCATTTCTTGCATGCCTGCCATGTAATAATGTCCTTTTACAGCCACATTATGTTTTTGTTCGCCGAACGAACGGAAATTAATAACAGGGTTTTGTGCATTGTTATTTACATCCACAACAGGAGCAAAGTTTATGTGTAATCCCATTCTGTTGCATTGTCTTCCTATTTCCATACCCATTTTATAGAGCAATGCATTGTCTTGAATTGCACCGAGCATAATTTGTTTTGGAAATGCAATAGTGCTATCTAATCTCATTGCCAATCCCCACTCACCATCAATTGCAAACATGAGTGGTATTTTTGAAATAGATTGAAAAAAATTGGTGTTTTCAACTTGACGAATAGGATTTCCTTTCATGAAAATAACACCACCAATATGATAGTTTTGTATAAGCTCTTCAATTTGTTTTTTGTTACATTGTTCAGCAGTTGTATATGCAGAGACCATAAATAGTTGTCCAATTTTTTCATCTAAACTCATGCTTGCAAATACCGAATCAGCCCATGTTTCATCTGTTGTTGCAAAAAGAGGTGGTTGTTTTTGTAGTAAAGTGTCTGATTCTGGATTTAAGAAACCGTATAGGCTCATAAATACCACAAGAAAAAGAAATCGAAAAAAATATTTACACATCATTATAATTCTTTTATAAGTACAGAATATAGTTTTAGCATATTTTGCAAATCGTCAACATGAATTTTTTCTATTGGTTTATGCGGATCGTATTCTGGAGCACCAACAAAACACCAATCGATAGGATATGCACAATTTTGCAAAACAGAACCGTCGCTTCCGCCAGTTTCTTCTACTTCAAGTTGAAAGGGAATTTGAGCACGTTTTGCTATATCCACAATTCTATTTACATATGTTTTTCGTGGAATATGAGAATCTCGTAATGAAATTGCACAGCCTTTGCCTTCGAGTATGCCTTCGGTAATCCATGTAATATCTGCTATTAAAGCCTGACGAATTCTATATTTTTTATATAAAAAACGTTGTATAAATTGCGTTGCTCCACCGCCATGTTCTTCGTAGGTTGTAAATGCAATTATTCCATTTTCAAGAGTTTCTGCCAATTGCAGAGCCATCCAAACTCCTGCACGATTATCAAGATTATTGGCATATATATGATTCCCTTCTTTATTGAAATAAGGTTTGTAGGTGAGTGTTGTGCCTCGTTCAATATTTCTGTGAAATTGATATGTTATATTTTTTTTAGAACGAGCATCGTTCGTTTCTTCAATTTCAAGAGAACAGCAAATATCACCTAAGGAATCTTTTCCCACCAATTGTGTGCCCTGTTTTGCATTTGGAGTTCCTATAGGATGTAATTTTTTATTATATCCAACCATATATCCAACACTGTCAATATGTGCATATATAGCCGTTTTTGGTTTGCCAAATACAAGAATAAGGCAATCATGAAAATTATTACCAAAATACATGCGTGGTATTGTTTTCCACGTAAAACTGTATTTTTCTACATACGAATATATAAATTGCGTAATAGCACTTTCGTTTCCAGATGGAGCGTGTATTTCGCAGAGTTTTTGGAGTAATTGCAAATCTTTCATAATAATTGTAGAATCAAAGATGAATATTTTGATGAATACTTTGATAATTGTTCATAATGTTGTTTTGTGAGTTCGCACATAAGTTCACAATTCTCTTGATATGATTGCGATATGATTGTACCATTTTGTTGTAAAATGTAATCAATAATATGTGGAAGATCTTCGTAATTGCATGTAATTGAAACGTTATATGGAATGTGTTTTGTTTGAATTTCAGCAGCTTCGAGGGCGTTTTTTGCTGCAGCTTTATATGCTTGAATTAATCCTCCAACTCCTAAAAGTGTTCCTCCGAAATACCGAACCACAAGGAGTAAAATGTGTGTGAGCGAAAATGCATCAATTTGACCTAAAATTGGTTTGCCTGCTGTGTTTGTAGGCTCTCCAGCATCATGCACTCTATATTCACTTCCATCGTACCCTAATCGGTATGCCCAACAATGATGTCGAGCAGAGTGATGCTGTTTTTTTACTGTATCAATAATTGATAGTGCTTGTTCTTTTGAGTTAATAGGATATGCAAACGCAATAAACTTGCTGCCTTTTTCTTTGTAAATACTTTCGCTAAGCCGTGTTATTGTTTTATATGTTTCATTTTGCATGTTCAAACATACAGAAATAATGTGTGTTTTTATCTTGTTTTTTTAGAGAGTTATTAACGTGTTATTCACGGTTTACATAGCTATAACATGTAGTAATTCTAATTCTTTTTGAAAAACAATTCAGCATCTTTTCGTAATGATACAAGTTCTGATTCTAATAAATACATCATATGTCCCGCATTATAATATGTCCAGTGAATATTTTTTTGTAATTCTTTTGGAATATTCAATTGCGAAATAGCATGTTCTGCTCCAAAATATGAGGTTGCTAAATCATATTTTCCATTAGCAATCCACACTTTCATATATGGATTTTTATATAATGAATTTCGGAGTTGTGGGGTAACATTTAAATATTTTCCATCGCCATATTTCCATGGATGCACATTGCCAATTGTATAAAAAGGAAGTTCGTTTGTGTATTGTAATTCTGTTTGTACATATTCGTTAAATGCTGTAGCAAAGGCACTGTTTATAAGCGTAAAGCTTGGGTCTTCGGCTGCAAAATCTCTTTGTTGTAAAGGGTCGGGCATTGTAAGGCGTGTGTCAAATCGCCCTATTATTTGTTTGCGAGATTCAAGCAGTAATTTTCGAAACATCCACGATGGAATTCGCAAATTATGTTTCAAAAATGTTTCGGTAGAAATACCGGTAAAATACGATAATTCTTGAGCAATTTCCATTGTTTCTTCTGCCGAAAGTAAATCGCCTTTTAATAAGGCTACTGAATATGTTTGAATTGCAAATGTTTCTGCTTTTTTTACAAGAAGCGTATCAATATTTCTTTCATCATTAAAAACTTTATGAAATTGTGCAGTGTAGGTATATACCGGAAGATTAAATATATACGGTTTGTCGTTATTTTGAAATTCACGTAATGTTTGAAAATCAAGAGCAGCAGATATAAGGGATATGCCATTTATGTACATACCATATTCTGTCATAAGATAATCTGTCACCCCACATGCACGTGTTGTTCCATAACTTTCGCCTGCAATATATTTTGGCGAACCCCATCGGTTATTTTGCACGGTCCAAAGACGAATAAATTCACTTACTGTTTTAATATCATTGTCATAACCATAAAATTGTTCTGCTTTTTCTCCTTCAACAGGACGGCTAAAACCTGAGCCTACGGGGTCAATAAAAACTAAATCGGTTAAATCAAGCCACGAATATTCATTGGGAATAATTGCATATGGACTTTCTATTGCGTTGCCATCGGCTGCCATTTTAATTCGTCGTGGACCTATAGCTCCCATGTGTAACCACACTGACGAAGAACCAGGTCCTCCGTTAAAAACAAATGTAACAGGACGATTTTTTTTGTTGGGTTCGTTTTGTTTAATATATGAAACATGAAACATGTTTGCAGTATGTTTCCCTTCGGTATTTTTGTATTGTATGTATCCTGTGTGAGCAGTGTATTGAATAGTTTTTCCGTTTATAACTAACTGCGATTTTGTGGCAATAGGCGTGTCCACTTTTGTTTCTTGTGCCAGTACTAAAAATGAACTAAAAATAAGTGTGCAAGATAAAAATAATTGTTTCATAGTTTTTTTTATATAAAAATCATTACGTATATTATTGATTCTTTGAGTTTTCATGTAATATATTGATTTGTAAAATCATTGTTTATTTTGTTTTTGTAAAGCACGAACACTTACAAATGACACAAACAGAACGCTTACCGTTCCAAGTACCCAATTGTTTGAAAGTTCGCCAATTGTTTCCACAGATTGGGGTAATGTTCCTTTTGAAATAAAATGCAAAACGATTACCACACTTGCATTGTGCATAAAATGAGCAATTATTGGTATCCATAAGCTGCCGTGCCAAATAAAAATATATCCGTACATGCAACCTATAATTGTGCGTGGAATAAAATTATAAATATCAGCATGCAGAATACTAAAAATTGCTGCGGTAAAAAATATGGCAAAGTGTTTATTGGTAAATAGACGAATAAAATATGTTTGTAACATTCCGCGGAAAAAAAACTCTTCGGTAATGGCAGGTATTATTGCCATTATAAACAATTGCAATAGAATATTTCCTGATGAAGGATGTTGGGTTATAAATTCTAATAGTTTTTCATTTTGCTGATACATTTTAAAAAAGAGAGATTCTTTTGCAAATATGTGGTCGGCAGCTAAAAAATTAATTGAAGAAAGGAGATTAATTCCGGGTATAAAAAGAATCATAACTCCTAAAAACAAGCCTAATGTGCGTATATTTATTGCACTTGTTATCCCAATAAAATAAAAAGGACGCTTTGTGTATGCGTATAATAAAATAATTGCGGGTATTAAAAATATAACTATTGCTTGTTTTATGAGTGCTGTTTGTATAAGAGTAATATTGTTTAAATGAAGTGTAGCTTGTTGTACTTGTATTTTATATTCGGCAACGCTCATAGAATGAAACAATGCAAGTATTTGATTACATATAATTGACCCAATAATTGACCCAATAATTGCGGCAACAATTCCTATAAGAAATCTTTTATGTATAGATAAAGAATAAAATTGTTTTTTCATGATTATTGAAGTTGTGCCACAAATTCAAGTATTTGTTTTTGTTTGTCAAAAGATTTTATTGTGTTTAAACCTAAATATTCAACGGCACTTTCAAGAACATCTTTGTTAACGATATGATGTTTATGTTGAAAATACATGCCTGCTTCGAGCAAAGCATCGTGTGGTACAAGTCCTATGAGTTCAGAGCCGCATACGTCTATGCCATATTCTTGAGCTAATTTTTGTACTTCTTCATACACTCGTGCCAAACCAATAATTTTAAAATTGGTAATATTTGTTGATACTTGCACCATGTCAAAATCGTCAATGTACCAACCAATAGACTTAACTCCTTGTAATAATCCCGGTTTTTTTGTATGTTTAACTCCCTGAGGGTCTGTGTATGAGCCACCAGACTCTCGAATTTGAGCTGCAATGTTTTTTGCAATCTCTACATTTTTTGTAGAAAGATTTACATTATATGCTATTAAATAATTTCGAGCACCAATTGCAGTTACTCCCGTTATAGGATTAAAACATTGTGGTCCGTAATCAGGTTTCCAATCGTATAGTTGAATTTTTTGTGCGAATTTTTCGTATTCTCCTGCACGTATTTGTTCTAATCTGGTTCTATATGATTGTGTTGCGTTTGCTTCGTACAGATATACCGGAATTTCGAGTTCTGTACCCACACGATATGCAAGTTTGTTGGCATATTCAACAACCTTTTCAAGGTTTGTATCCTGAATAGGAATGAGTGGGCATACATCTACAATTCCCATACGAGGGTGTTTTCCTTTGTGATTTTCCATTGAAATGTTTGTTACTGCATATTTGTATATTTGAAATGCCGCCTTGAGTACCGCTTCAGGAAAACCTACAAATGTATATACTGTTCGGTTTGCATCTTTTCCTGAATCAATATTTAAAAGATGTACCCCTTCAACACTTCGTATAACATTTGCAATATTTGTAATTGTTTCTTCATTTTTCCCTTCACTTATATTGGGAACACATTCAATAATTTCCATATCTATACATGTTTACAAGTTTCCTAAAGTAGCCACCATTATTGCTTTAATAGAGTGTAATCTATTTTCGGCTTCATCAAACACAATTGACGCTTCTGATTCAAATACATCTTCGGTTATTTCAAGTGCTTCAAGCCCAAATTCTTGATACATTTGTTCGCCTACGCTTGTTTCTCTGTTATGAAACGCGGGCAAACAGTGCAAAACTTTAACCTGTGAATTATTTGTAAGTGCAACAACATGAGCATTTATTTGATACGGATGCAATAAAGCAATGCGTTCTTTCCATACTTCTTTTGGTTCTCCCATAGAAACCCAAACGTCGGTATATAAGAAATCAACATTTTTTACTGCTTGAGCTATATCTTCGGTTATACATATACTTGCACCTGATTTTTTAGCAATATCACGACATATTTGCACAAACTCTTCGTTTGGTTGCACTGTTTTTGGGGCAGCCAAACGAATATCCATACCCATAATTGCAGCACCAACCATGAGCGAGTTTGCCATGTTGTTTCGTGCATCGCCCATATAACAAAACGATATTCGTTGCAAGGGTTTTGGGCAATGTTCTTCCATTGTCATAAAATCGGCAAGAATTTGCGTTGGATGAAACTCATCGGTTAGTCCATTCCACACAGGCACGCCAGCATATTGTGCAAGTTCTTCAACAATGTTTTGCCCAAATCCTCTATATTCAATGCCGTCATACATTCTACCTAAAACACGTGCTGTGTCTTTAATAGATTCTTTATGACCTATTTGCGTGCTTCCTGGTCCTAAATAGGTAACATTAGCACCTTGATCGTGTGCTGCAACTTCAAAAGCACATCGCGTACGTGTTGAGGTTTTTTCAAAAATTAATGCAATGTTTTTTCCTTGCAATTGTTGAATTTCGGTATTTGTAGCTTTTTGTTTTTTTAAATCATGTGCTAAATCTAACAAACTCCGTATTTCCTCAGCCGAAAAATCTAAAAGTTTAAGGAAATGTTTTCCTAATAATTGTACTGCCATAGTATTTTTTTTTACATCAGTACAAACTTACGTAAAATATAAATATTCTGCTTGTTGAATGAGATAAAAATACTATTAAAAAATTGTTCGCAGCTTTGTTATCATTTGCATTAATGCTCGTGCAGAATGATATGGGCATTTCCACATGCTTATTTTTGGGTCTTCAAGATAGGGTATGTTGTTTTGTGAAACCCGCCAAAACCATTCGCCGTGTGTTTTATCTATAAAATATGTTGATACGTATTCCCAAATAGAAAATGCGACAGTAAGATATTCTTTGTTTTGTGTGAGAGTATATGCGTGTGCTAAACCTTCCATTGCTTCTACTTGCACCCACCAGTGTCGGTCAGTATCAAGATGTTTTGTTTTTGTATTGTATTCATATAAAACCGCATGAGCCTGTTCGTCATATCCTTCGCATAAAAATATATCTACCATTTTTAATACAATGGGGCGAGTTCGTTCTATTAGCGTTTTATTGTTTATTGTTTTACATGCTTCACATAAAAGCCATGATGTTTCTATATCGTGTCCGTATGATATTTCGTGGGTTTGTGGAGTCCAATTTTCTGTAAAAAAAATAACTACATGTCCTTTATTGTCAATTATATGTTTTGTGAAAACCGACACTAATTTTTCGAGAGCATGAGAAACCTCTGCATTTTGCGTTGCTTGTAAAAGACAGGTATATGCTTCGAGTACATGTAAATTTGTGTTCATCCCTTTTGGGAGATTCAAATCGCGTTCACTTAATCGAACATCATCTAATTTGTCCCAATTTTCTGAAAAAGCTTCAAAATATCCCCCATGCACCGAGTCGTAACAATGAGTTTGGAGTAAATGAAATATATCTAATGCTTTATTTAATGCATGTTGTTGTTTTGTTGCTTTATAATATTCTGCGTATGCGTATAAAACAAAAGCCTGTGCATACACTTGTTTTTTTGTAACAACTGGTTTTTCATCATGTGATATTTCCCAATAATACCCTCCGTTTTTTTTATCGAAAAACGAATTTTCAATACACTCACGTGCAATATTTGCGGTTTTACTATATTGTGTATCATTATAAAACTGTGCCGCAGCCGAAAAAGTCCACATAATACGGGCATACATAATAATACCTTTTGATGCATATATATCAGGCACGCCAACCCCGGAAATTTCTCCATAAAACTGTCCTGTTTTTGGGTTAATTGTTTCGGAACTCCAGTATTTTAAAATAGCATGCAACTCATTTTGCAACTGTTCTTTATAATATACTACATCTTTAAGAAGCATACGTCAATAAATTTAAAATCACTATAAAATGCTTTGGGTCAATATGTATTTTACTTGTTATTATGAATAAGTGTACTAATTTTTTGCACAGAATCGCTGCTTTTAAAGCTGTCTTGAGGTGTATTTATGCAATAATCCACTAATCTTTCAACGGTAGAAACCGCCACATGAATGCGTGTGTCTGATGATGCATAATATATAAAAACGGTGTTATTGTCATCAACAATCCAGCCGTTTGAAAAAACAACATTTGACACATCGCCAATGCGTTCATCTTGTTCGGGAGCTAAAAAATATCCGCCAGGAGTTGCAATTATTTTATCAGGATTTTTTAAATCGGTCATAAACATATACAACACATATCGCAGTCCAGCGGCAGTGTTTCTAACCCCATGAGCTAAATGCAGCCATCCTTTTGGAGTTTTAATTGGTGCTGGTCCAAGTCCATTTTTTAATTCATACACCGTATGGTATTGTTTATTATGAATAATATGTTCTTGTTCCACCACAGGATTTTTCATGTCAGTAATGTATCCTATTCCAATGCCTCCACCAGAGCCTACTTCAATAAAGCCGTCTTGTGGACGAGTGTAAACCACGTATTTTCCGTTTATTAAATGAGGATGCATTACCACATTGCGTTGCTGACCAGTATTTGAAATAAGGTCGGGAAGGCGTTCCCATTGTTTTAAATCTTTTGTGCGTACTATACCGGCATTTGCAATTGCAGCACTTGTATCTCCTTGCGGTGCATTGGGGTCTTTCCGTTCTGTACAAAAAATGCCGTATATAAAACCATCGTCATGTTGTGTTAAACGCATATCATACACATTCACATCGGGTTCGTTCGTTTGTGGCAATTGTATTGGTTCGTCCCAAAATGTAAAATTATCAATTCCCGTATCACTTTCGGCAATCGCAAAAAATGATTTTCTATCCCAGCCTTCAACACGAGCACATAAAATATATTTACCATTGAATTTCATGGCTCCTGCATTAAATACAGCATTAACACCGATACGTTGCATCATATATGGATTTCGTGTAGTGTTAAAATCATATTTCCATGATAATGGAATATGTTGTGCGGTAAGAACAGGATTTTTGTATCGTGTATATATACCATTATATTCTGCTACCGGACTATTTGGCTGCCGTATAATAGTTTCGTATTCATTTTTTAAAATAGAAATAACTTCACTTGCTGATTTTGAAAACATATTTTTTGTGATTATTATATGTAAAAATGTGATTAATAGTGTTTTATATGATTTTAAGGTGTTGATTTAAAAAACTTCTGAATTAGCTTTTATATATGTTAAAATTTCATCTACTTGACAAAATGCTATTGCCGTATATGTATCTGCAGCACCATAATAAATAGCTATTCTTCCAGTTTTTGCATCATATATGTTTGCACATGGAAATGCAACATTTGGCACAAATCCAACAGTTTCATATTGTTTTTCGGGTGTTAACAGATAATCGCGTGTTCTGTACAACACCTTACGTGGATTGTTGAGGTCTAAAACAACAGCACCTATACTATACACAAACCCGTTGCATGTGTTAGAAACGCCATGATAAAACAACAACCAACCATCTTTTGTTTCAATAGGAACCGGACCAGCACCAATTTTAGTACCTTGCCACCAACCTTGTCCGCCATTTCCCATAACAAAGGCATGATTTCCCCAATGAATCATATCAGGACTATCGCTTATAAAAATATTACCAAAAGGAGTGTGCCCTGTGTCGCTTGGACGACTTAATAAGAAATATTTTCCGTTGATTTTCCGAGGAAACAATACGCCATTTCTATTATAAGGCATAAGTGGATTTGGCATACGGATAAATGTTTTAAAGTCGGTTGTTCTTCCTAAACCAATTGAAGGACCTTGCATATCGTCGCACCATGTAATGTAAAACACACCGTCAATTTCCACAACTCGTGGGTCGTATGAATAACTTGTTGGTGCAGGCGCTCCTTGTTCGTCAACCCATGCAATTGGAGTGGGATTCAAATCAATGGTAATACCATCTTTGCTAAAACCCGCAAAAAGAGTAGCTCGTCCATTTTTTTGATCACCCCGAAATACTCCTGCAAATCCATCTTTGTAGGGAGCCATTGCACTGTTATATACGCGTGCAGCGGTTGGAATAGGGTTCCAATTAATAATAGGATTTTTACTGTATCGCCACATAACATCGTTACATGCCTGCGGTTTTTCTTCCCAAGGAATATTTCCTAAATCGTTTCCAATAATTGTAGCCATTTTCTTTAAGTTTAAGTTGTTATAATATTATTTTCTTCATCTCTACGTTGCATTAGTTCAAGTTCCATTGCTTTTACTCGTGTATCATTAAGCGGATACAACAAAATAATAAGAATAGAAACAATACCAATTCCTGCAGGAATAAGCGTAAATAAAAGTAATAATCCGCGAGTAGATTCTGCTGTTTGTAATTGATTTGGTTCAAATCCAACTTGTGCCATAAGCGTAAGAGCTAAAAACGCCCCTACAGCCCAGCCAATTTTTTGCGACATAGTAGATGCCGAAAAAATAAGTCCAGTGGCACGTCTGCCATTTTTCCATTCCGAGTAATCGGCAATGTCAGCATACATTGCCCAAAGCAACACGCTTAATGGTCCACCAGTAAACGAGCCTGTAATTTGTAAAAAGTAAATTAATCCTAAATTATCGGCATCTAAAAAAAACACACTTGCCGTTGAAATAATGGCAATTATAAAAAATGTAATAAATACCTTAATTTTTCCAAATGATTTTGCAAACCAACCAACCGCAAACACGCCAAGCAACGACGCCACCTGACCTATAGTGTTATAAATAGAAGTTAATACATTAAAATCGTATGTTTTTTTACCCAAAATAGGTAAATCAAGCACTTGATGACCAATAATATATTTAAAATAGTGAACAGTAACACTTCCTCGAATGGCAACAAATAAAATAAATGTAATAGTTGTTGCTAACATTATAAGCCATGGTTTGTTAGTTATTAACTGCCATAAATCTTTTTTTATTGAAGATGTTTGTCCTTTTGGAGGTTGCACGCGTTCTTTGGTTCCTTTAAAAGCAATTAAAAAGAAGATAATAGCTGCAACTCCAATAATCATGAAAAAGCGAGACCAGCCTTTTGCTTCATTTACAACCACAAGTTCATATGAAATAGCGTCATTTTCAATATCATAAAAGAAATCAGATAACAATAATGTGTCAGAACCAAATCCTTCGAGTGCTTCAAATCCAATTTCTTTTTCAATTACAAAAGGAGCATTGTTTTGTGAATCTGCTATAAAAAAGCGAATTGTATGCTCTGCTTTTCCGCCTTTTAAATCATTTGCTGTAATGGTAATATCAGCAACACCACTTTTTAACTCATCTAACTCAAGAATTGATAAATTTGTAAGTATTGGATCTAAAATATCTGGATTGTTTGAAACCACCGAATATGTTAATTTATCATTATCATCATCGCTAAAGAGTTGAGCAACATCAATGCTGTGTTTTGCAAATCCTATGGAGAGTATTTTTGTTTTTACAGAATCAATTACTTTTGGAAAAGAATTTGTGTTTTCAGACACATGAAAAGAAAACGAGGTAGATGTTTCGCCCCATTTTTTATCTATTGCACTTAGGGTTATATCTGCAAATCCTAATTCTTGATTTGATTTTTTTGAAATTTTCAGCAGTGTATCTTGTGTAATTTTGCAGGAAACAAAATCAGGATTTGAACTTGTTACCTGATAGGTGAAATTTGAATGAACCGTGCCGAAAAAAATGTCGGTACAAGGAATATGTATATCTTCAAACTGCTTGTCTGTAATAATAGTTTGTGGTGTTTTTGCTACACGCGGCGTATTGTTATCATTGGGAATAACGGTAAAGCGAATTTCATGCAGAGTTGTGTTTTCTTTATCATCTTTTGCTGTAAGTAAAAATGTAGAAACGCCTCTTTTTTGTTCGCTAATAATAATAGAATCATTTTGAATTTTAGCAACCATTATGCTTTCGTCATTCTTTCCAAGATATTGAGTCATAGGTAATAATGTTGCCGAAATAATAATTCCTGCTGCAAAGGCAAAAATAAATTTCACCGACGAAACCGTTGTTCGTTCAGCAGAATTAGGAGAAATTACACCAAGCAGCGAAGTGTATGGAATATTTATAATTGTATAGAGCACCATTATAAGAATAAATGTGCTGTATGCCCAAATCATTTTGCCTTGATGTTCAAAATCGGGTACGGTAAATGTGAGTACGCCAACAATGGCGAAAGGCACGCAAAACCATAGTAAATATGGTCTAAACTTTCCCCATCGGGTATTGGTTCTGTCGGCAATAATTCCCATAATTGGGTCATTAAAGCCATCAAATAAGCGGGAAATTAAAAACATAGTTGCAGCTGCTACTGCGGGCATTAAAAAAACATCAGTATAAAAAAAGGTAAAATACAGCATAAATGTTTGCCAATATAAAACCGATGCTAAGTCGCCAAAGCCGTATGCAATTTTTTCTCGAAACGGAAGATAATTTTTCATGAGGTGTGATTTTAATTATTTTGATTTTTTTTATGAATTAACTGCGGGTATTTTTCGGCAAAAGCTTTTGAGGCGTGTCCAAATGTAGAAAGACTCCCAAAATCGCCAATTCCAGCGTCGTTTGAAGTCCATACCATAACACCAGAATATCCTAATGTATAGGGTTTTTCAAATATTTCTTCGAGCGAAATATCAAATCCATAATACTCTGCTCTGCCGGGAGTTTCTCCAATTATTACAGGTTTATCGTTGAGTGCATAATCGTTTGGGGATTTTTCAAAAGGACTACTAAAAAAATCTCGCATCCAACTATAATAATGTATATGCCAATAATCCATATATGCCAAAGAGTCATTGTTTGTATGAAGTTGCAAATTTTCATCGCTCCAAATATTCCCATTTTCATATACATCGCTTGCCCATTTTACCGAAGTGGCACCTATTGAAACCAAAATAGGAGTTTGTGTTTTATGAATAGCAGCAGCACATAATCCCGCATATTGTTGTAAATGTTTCCAAGGAATTTGTCCACATTCTTTGTTTTCATGAATCCATTCGGGTTCGTTACATAAATCAATAGAGAAAAAATACGGATTATGAGAATAACGAGAAACAAGTTCTAATACATAATTTTTTATAAAAAGTTGAATGTTAGCACTATCCATAATCATAGCTCTCCAACCTTTGTAATTTTCATTTTCGTCTTTAAAGTGGTCAAACGACATAATAGCTGCCATAATGTATATGCCATTTTTTTCTGCATGAAACAGCATGTGGTCAAGATTGTTCCAAAATGCTTCAGTAGGCTTTTCGCATCTTCCATTTTCAGCTATAAATGGTTGTCCCTCACCATCACAACTAATCCAAATACGCGTACTGTTCATTCCGTTGTCTGCAAGATTTTTCATTTCTTGTTCCCAAAACACACTGTCATATTCTCCGCCAAAGTCATTCCATTTGTCCCATGGAGTGTTTGCACCATTTAAATATATTTCTGTACCATTACAAACAAACGCATTCCCTTCAATAGAAATGTGTGCGTTTTTGTTGTGTGCATCAGATTTTTTTGTTTGTTCAGAACAAGAATTAATAGAAAGAAGAGCCATAATATATACAATAGGAAAAAGTTTTTGTTTCATGTAAATATGTATTTATGTATTAAAGGTGAAATATACAATTTTTATAGAAAATCATGTTTTATAATGTTGAATTAAAAATAAATCTACTATAAATATGTACAAATGTAAAAATTATAAAAAATAGGAACTAATACTATTTTATCAATTTTTTGTATATTTACATCAAATTTATTTAAAATGAGCGTTTCGCATCCCTTTCATGAATCTACCCCTTTAACGCAAGCTGATTGTTTGCTTGTGTTGGCTCGTAAAAATAAAGAATTTGATTTTCCCGAGCATTTTCATAGAGAATATGAATTAAATCTTATTGTAAATGCAGAAGGTGCACAGCGAATAGTTGGCGACCATCGGCATATAATTAGTGATTTAGAATTAGTACTTATAGGACCAAATTTGCCTCATGTATGGAAACGTAATGTGTGCAAAAATGTGAACGTAAAGGAATATACTATTCAGTTTCATAGAGAATTATTTTCTGACGATTTGTTGCAACGTAAGGCTTTACATGCGGTTCAGCAATTGTTGCATGATTCTTCGCAAGGTGTTGCTTTTTCTAAAGAGGTAATTCTTGCTGTGTATGATAAAATTTGTGAATTAGCAGAAAAATCAGGATTTGATGCTTTTATTCAATTAATGGAAATTTTGCATGTTTTATCAAAAAATCGCAGCGAATACACTGTTTTGTCTTCAATAAAATGCGATGCTCTTGATAAACGTTCGCTTATTATGAATACGGCATATTCGTATATCGAAAATCATTTTCATGAAAAAATAACTCTACAATCTATAGCTTCTTTTTTACATATGACAGAAATTACGTTTAGCCGTATTTTTAAACAAAAAACAGCTAAAACATTTGTGGAATTTTTACACGATTATAGATTGCAACATGCGTGCAGATTGTTGAAAGACACGCAATATTCTATTTCAGAAATTTCGCTTTTATGTGGTTTTAATAATCAGTCACATTTTAATAGATTATTTAAAGCAAAAATAAAATGCACGCCACGAGAATATGCTGCAATTTCCTCTGATGTTTCGGTGGTGTAAATTAACATACACGAAATCGTTTCCCAGGAAGACATTTTACTAATCCTTTAAATTCAAGTGATAAAAGAACAGACGAGGTTTTATTCATAGAAAAAGAACTTTCTATCGCTAATTCATCAATAGAAAGAGTTGTGTGATTTTTAAGAATATTAATTAAACAGGTTTCGTCAGGATTTAATTCTACAAACAATTGCTTTTGAATAGGAATTTTTGTGCCTTCTTTAATATCCCAGTTGAGGTTTTCAATAATATCTGTAGCCGATTCAATAAGAGCTGCTTTGTGGTTTTTTATAAGAGTATTACAACCAGCAGAGTAGGGGGTATGTATAGCACCCGGAACAGCAAATACATCTCTATTATATTGTTGTGCAAAATCGGCGGTAAATAAAGCTCCACCTTTTTGTTTGCTTTCAATCACCACACAAGCGTCACTAAGTCCAGCAATTATTCTGTTTCTTCGAACAAACAAAGCATTTTCATACTTTGTGTTGTAATGATACTCGCTTAAAACACAGCCTTGTTGCATAATATTATTTGCTATTTTCAAATGACTGCTTGGGTGAATTTTTTGTAATGATGTGCCCATAACAGCAATTGTTTGTAAATTTTGCTTGAGTGCTGATTTATGTGCACACACATCAATTCCAAATGCTAATCCGCTTACAATTATGGGATTATGAGGGGCAAGGTCTGCAATAATTTCTGCACAACAACTTTTACCATATTCAGTTGCATTTCGAGTGCCTACAATTGCAATAATTTTTTGATGATTAAAATCACATTCTCCTTTATAAAAAAACACTAAAGGAGCATCTTCACAATTTTTTAATCGCTCTGGATAATGTGCATCATGATATGAGCAAATAGTTATATTTTCGTTTATACAACGTTCAATTTCTTCATCGGCTTGTGCAAGTGCAGAATTGTTTGCAAGTTGCTCAACTAATACTGTCCCAATTCGTGGAATTTTTTTTATGTTTTTTGAAGATTCAGTAAAAATTGCTTCTGCACTTCCAAAATATGAAATTAATTGGCGTGCAAGTATTGGTCCTATCCCTGCAAGCATTGAAGTTGCAAGAAGATAGCGAGTTTTTGTGTGCGGCATGTGTTTTTTTATTTTTTATAAACATAGTTTGAAAAGAATGTGAGACAAGGTATGGTGCGAACCAGCTCATAATCTTCTTGATCTAAAATTTTAGCATATTCTCGTACAGGTGCAATGCCCGATACTTTTTTATAAATTTGCATGTTTGATTCATCAATAAACCAATCTTCAATAAATGCAAATCCTTTACATTCAGAATAATCTATTGAAAGTGTGTCAGAAAAAACATCTTCTTGATTTGTTTCTTCATCATAATATATGGTAGAATATATTTGCTCTCCTAATTTTTCTCGCACTTCTTTGTTGCTGAGTGCAATAAGAGAATCGCGTACCATAAAACTGTATGTAGGCTGTGTGCCATCTATAATTTTATCGAGAACAACTTGCACAACGTGTGGCACTGGAATTTGGTCTAACCAATCTGCCACAATTGGATTGTCTAATGGCACTTCGTATGTAACATCGGTAGTGAGGAGTTGCAAATCTGTATATGCTTTTTTAGAAATATATGGATACTTATATGTAGCAATTAATGTTTTAATATGCTCTTTTTTTTCGTTTTCTATTTCTTTTGTTTGTTGACGTACAAGCGAATATTCTACTACCCGTTTTTCCATTAAAAATAGAGCAGTGTCAAGTATCCATTCTTCAGTAAATACAATATTGGTAACTTCCTCAATTGGAATTCCATACTTGCCATTTTCTTGTTTTGTAAAATATAGTTGAGCATCTTCAGGAGGATACGGAGTGTTTGAAAGAGGCAAATAAACAGGAACTGTACCTTCAGCAGTTTTTTTATACAGATTGGTAATAAACTCTTGTGCTGAAATCCCTTTCATAAACCAGTATTCTTGAGGCACATACAAATCATATTCGTAACTAATACGTATAGTGTTTTGCACAAGGTGATTGGTGAGATTTGTAGTGCTTTTTTGTGTGGTAGAATCAGTTTCTGTACACGAAATCAATATAAGTATGCAGCAATAGATATATGCGAAATATGTTTTTTTCATCAGTTTTTTATAAAAGTTATTCTACAATATATCGAACGCTAAATCCAAATTTTGCAGCGTTAAATCGCATTTTTTCATTGTCATCATACATTCTCACATCAACGCTTGGATGCCAATCAAGAGTAATATTTATAGGAATGTCAGGGATAGAATACCCAATTCCTAAAAATCCGTTAGGACCAGCAACAAAACTCGTGCTTTTAGAACCCCATGTACCAAGGTGTAAACCAACTCCACAATACCATCTAACTGTGGTTGGCACATCAGGAATAGTGTTAATCCATTTGTGCATAAAAACACCTTCAATACCAGTTGATAAATTAGTAAGTATCATTGTTTCTACCGAAGTTGTGCTTGATAAAGCTCTTTCGTATGTGGGACCTAATGTTCCAGAGGATCCTGCACCTCCTTCTATACGTAATCCAATAGCGGTGTTGTACCATTTTTGATTGCCTCGTTGTGCATGTGCCGAGAATGTTGTAAGTAAAATTATTGAACTTACAAAAAGAATCTTTTTCATAGTGTTATTGTTTAGAAATTATTGAATATTGTTGTAACGCTTCAGTGAGTGTTATGATTTCATCTTTTGATAAGGAGGAAATACTTATAGGAGCATATTTAGCTATTTTATTGTTTTTCATTTTTTGAAATAATACTAATTGCTTTTGACCTTGATTTTCTTCAATTTTAAATGAATGGAACGCAATAAGTGGAATTTTATATGTCATATGTTTTTTTCCGAATGGTTTAATATGATAAAATCGAAACACTAAATGAGTTTTATCTTCGTCGGTAACATAAATGTAAAAATATTTTTTTGTAATAATTGTATATGTGTAAAATGCGTACACACCCACAGCTACAAGCATTATAAGAAACCGGTATATATATGGAAACGTAACATCATATCCAAATTCACGAATAACAGCACCAACAAAAAGCATAAGTAAGATGAAAACTATAAGAACAGTAGTTCTTATAAAACTGCGAATTTGTTGCTTGCTGGTGAATTGTCCGTTATGAAAAACCATAAAGATTATTTTTATGCTTGCAAATATAAAAAAATACTTGAAATTAAGAACATAAAATAGAAAAGAGAAAAATCCTCACAACAATCCGCCTTTCGTTACAAAACATTGTGTGTAATACTATATGGATAGAATCAGTACAAGAAGATTTTTAAAAAATATTTTTTTGAACCAAATATAATAACATACGGCTCATTTTTGCTGTGTTTTTGCAACGAATAACTTGTGAGAATGGCTTAAATTATACATAATTCTGCTATAACATATCGCAATAATTACTATGCTTTAATTACTTTAAGAAATGCAATTGTTGTTTTGAGTAGAGTTTGTATATTTGTGTGTTGGTAACAATTTTAAAAGACAAACAATGAAGAAAATTTTGACTGTTATTTTAACGATATTGACCGTAACGGTATTTGGACAAATTGACCAAACAATTTGGGACAGCTTAAAAACTGTAACGACTGACAATTATGAATTGAAAATTCCATACAAGTGGCGACAAATTCCAACAGGTGGACAAGGACCTGAACAATATTTTGAAGCCAAGCGGACTTGCTCTTCCTGCTACATTTAACGGTGCACCTGTTATGGTAACAATTTTCTTTGTTAAACAAGACGGAAAAAATCTTGACGATTGTAAAAACAAATGTTTAAGCGGTTATAGGAGCAATACAGACAGGGAGTTTCCAAAGAAATTTAAGGACGGACAAGAAAAAATAAAGTTGACAAACGGACAAGACGCATATTTTCTGAACACACGCTTTTACAGAAAATCAAAAGGACTTAATCAAAGTCGGTTTGATTTGGTTGTGTATTCAGACAAAGTAAAAATAGGTTACATTTATACTGTTTCTATTCAGTATTCAGACAACAACTATAAATTTGAAACAGACAACAACTTAACAGACTTTGCTAAAAAACTATACAATTATTTGACACTTGCGAGTTAATAGCGAAATAGAAATAACAATCACCAACAAGGAATTGGAATCAGGCAATTTGACGTTCAAACGTAAAAGTTTCTGCGGACTTTCCTGCCCGAATGCAAAACCTGCGAATGATATCTTTCTAAATAAAACTCCAAAAACAACTAATATTTCTTATTATTGTAGTCTATCATAGTAATTAAGAAAAAGTATGGACAACAGATTTTTAGATGTTATTCAAATTATAAAAAACTCCAGAAACAACGCTATTAGAGCAGTAAATTCTGAACTAATAAATTTGCATTGGAAATTCAAAACTCTCAACACTGCCGAGAGAATTAAATTCAGACGTTGCAAAAGCGTTTAAAGACAACTACGTTTTTAAATTTTTAAACTCGCCAGAAAAATGAAAAGCTTACAGTATCAGATTATCAGACACAATTACCTAATAAACAATTATTACAGCGTAAATTACAAGAAATATTTGAGAACGAGCAAATTGCCTTATCATATAACAAGCCATCTGAACGCCAACACGAAGAAATTTCTTCGGACTTGGTATTTATGTATAGTTGGCAAATAAAAACTTGGGCAGACTTTATACGAAAGCATGCTGTAACATATCGCAATAACTACTATGCTTCAATTACTTTAAGAAATGTAATTGCAATTTTTAGGAGAATTTATATATTTGTGAGAGTAATAAAAACGATAATATATAAACATAAATGAATGAAAAAAACAGCTGCATTAGTAATAATATTTTCCATTTTAGCATTGCCAATAACTTCTTGCAATTGGACAAAAGATAAATCTAAAAAAGCGATACACAAAACAGGTGAAATTATCGGAAAAACAGGTTCAGAGTTTGGAGATGGGGTGTATAAAGGTGTAAAAAAGACATTTGAAAATGAAGTAAAAATATCTGCTCAATTAAAAGCACAGGGGCTTGATTTGGGCGAAGTCTTAATTAATTCAACAGACTCTACAATTGACAATATTTTAACTGCTTACATTATTTTTAATGATAACTTTGACCAAGAAGTTACAATTAAAATTTTTAACGAAAATGGTAAAGAATACGGACGCTTAAAAAAATATTTAACAGGAGAGAAAGATGATGCAAAACATTTTGACCTGATTTTTAACAAACATGTAAACATTGAACCAAAAAGCAGTATAATAATTGAGTAAATAAAATTGTCAGCTACACAATTATGTAATTTAGCATCAAACCGACAAGTTATACATACAAAAAAACAATTGTGAGGCATTTTACACCATCCCCCAAAAGAGTAGTACTTTGTATATCTTTTTTTGAAAATAGGCAGTACGTTTCTATTTTCTTTTTATGTATGTAATTACATAATTTCAAGAAAAGATGAACCAAGAAAACGCCGTAAAAATATTTGAACATAAGCACGTACGTACCTATTGGGACGAACAACAGAAAACATGGTATTTCTCTGTAATAGATGTTATTGAAATTTTAACAGAAAGTAGCGTTCCGAAACGCTATTGGTCTGATTTAAAAAAGAAACTGACAACAGAAGGAAGTGAAGTGCACGATAAAATCGTACGGTTGAAAATGCGAGTCGAAGACGGTAAAATGCGAGAAACTGATGTCGCTAACACCGAAACGTTACTTCGTATTATCCAATCAATACCCTCTCCTAAAGCAGAGCCATTTAGACAATGGCTTGCAAAAGTGGGCTACGAACGTATGCAAGAAATTACCGATATCGAACAAAGTTTGGACAGGGCAAGAGAAAACTGGCAAAAACTCGGACGAAGCGAAAAATGGATACAACAGCGAATGTCGGGACAAGAAACCCGAAATAAACTCACCGATTATTGGAAAGAAAACGGAGTTGAAAAATCAGATGAGTTTGCTTTTTTAACAAACATTATCCATCAAGAGTGGACAGGCTTACAATAAAAAAGCATAAGAATTTAAAAGGACTGGAATCACAAAACCTGCGTGACCACATGAGCGAAGCTGAACTTATTTTTACAGCATTAGCCGAACTTTCGACCCGACAAATTGCTGAAGTAGAAAAAGCAAAAGGAATTCAACAAAATGCAATAGCAGGTAAAAAAGGTGAAAAAATTGCAAAAGATGCACGATATGCATTAGAACAAAAAATAGGACAAAAAGTAATAACACCAGAAAATTTTTTGCCTCCTATAACAGAAATAAAAAAACTACACAAAAAAAGTAGATGCAAAAGCAATCCACCTTCAAAACAGAGGAAAAAAGGAAATCAACTTGGCTTTGAAATTAAAAGAAGAATATTTTAACTCAAAAAAGCAGAAGTATATCTATATTTGTTGTTATAAAAATTGAATGTAATTATACATTGCACATATTATTTCCTCTATAAATGATTACATAAAAAATATGAAAACAAACAGTAAAGTATGGATTAAGGCAAGCATGATAACCGCATTCTCACTATTTTTAGCAACAAGTTTTGCTCAAAACAATGAAATTATAAAAGATACACAAGAGCCAACAGAAACCACAATTAAAAAAGATACTGTTACCGATATTGACGGTAATGTTTATACCACAGTAACTATTGGTACGCAAGTTTGGATGGCAGAAAATCTAAAAACCACGAAATATAATGATGGAACAAAAATACCCAACGTTACTGACGATGATGAGTGGGAAAATCTATCTTCAGCTGCCTATTGTTGGTATGATAATGATATAAACAATGGCAAAATTTATGGAGCATTATACAATTGGCACGCCGTAAATACTAAAAAACTTTGCCCCACAGGCTGGCATGTACCTACCGATGAGGAGTGGACAGAGTTAATTGATTATTTGGGAGGTGAAAACGTAGCTGGAGGTAAACTAAAAGAAACAAACACTACACATTGGAAAAAACCAAACACTGGAGCAACCAACGAAACTTGCTTTACAGCCCTTCCAAGTGGCGTCCGTGACAGCAATGGTTCTTTCTTCAAAGTTGTTTACTACGGTCACTGGTGGAGTGCTACTGAGTACGGTGCCAATAGAGCCTGGTTCCGTTTCATTTCCTACTATTACAGCAATGTCCTCAGACACGTCAGCCATAAGAATCCTGGTCTTTCTATTCGTTGTGTAAGGGATTAATGTATTTGATTATTTGATTTATTTGTTTATTTACCGTCGCGGTAGTCGATTTTTTTTGAGTTTTGACATATTATATTGAATTTCTCATATAAATTCAATGACGGGCAAATTACTTCAATTAAATATTGTCGTTAAAAAAATATTACAATAATAAAACATAAAAAAACACGAAATTCTTTCTAATATGTTTATAATATGTACATTTGTTAATCTTATATTTATTCACTTAAAAACATTAAAAAAATGAAAGCCTTAAAATTTTCATTAGCTATTGCACTCTTTTTATGTGCAACATTTCAAAATTCACACGCACAAGAACTGTTATTTGACACAACCACGCATGATTTTGGAAATATTTACGACGATGCTGGTTTTGCAACACACACCTTTGAATTTACAAACACTGGTACAAAACCTCTCATTTTAACACGCGTTAAGCCCGGTTGTGGTTGTACAACAACTGATTATTCAAAAGATTCTATTGCTCCGGGAGGGCGAGGATTTATTACCACACAATTTAATCCACGAGGATATAGCAGTGTGTTTGCAAAAAGCATTTCGGTTTCATCTAACGATATACAACAAGAAAACATAGTGTTAATTATTCGCGGTGTTGTAGTAAACAAGGAACAAGAAAAAAGCAAACAATACCCATATTCTTTAGGAGCATTGCGATATGACGCTAAATCAATTAATTTTGCTGCAATTGATGTTACAACTAAAATACAAGATACTATAGGCATATATAACCCTCAAGATACTGCTATTACTATTATTGCCGAAAATGTACCGGAACACATTCGTGTTGAATTTATTCCAAGTGCAGAAATACAATCAAAACAAGAAAGTAAATGTATTGTTCATTATGACGCAACAAAAACAGATAATTTTGGTTGGGTGCAAGATTACCTTTGGCTTACACATCAAGGAAAAGGTTCAAACAAAACACAACAAATTGTAATTTCTGCAAATATTAGTGAAGATTTTAGTAATTATACAAAACGACAATTAAAACGTGCTCCAAAAATTTTTATGGAAATTACAGAATTTTCTTTTGATACAATTCAACAAGGAAAAGAAGTACATTGCGAATTTACATTTAAAAATACAGGAAAATCTAACCTTATTATCAGAAGAATTAGTACAACATGCGGATGTACTGCCGGACAATTAGATAAAAAAGTATATGCAAAAAATGAAACGGGCACTATACAGGTAACATTTCGCACGCAAGGCAAACGAAATCAACAAAATCAACGAATAACATTAATTACAAACGATCCTGCAAATCCTACTATGCAACTATATATTAAAGGATTTGTTGAAGTACCTACAGAATAACAGCCAATTGTTTTGTGGCTGATTGTAAACACAGTAAAATGCACAGTGCGTAACAATGTGCTTATGAATACAGAAATTGCAGATTTTGAAATAGAATGTAAGGTTCGCGATTACGAACTTGATTTACAGGGCATTGTAAACAATTCCGTGTATCAAAATTATTTAGAACATGCACGGCACGAATTTCTTATTTCAAAACATATTGATTTTGCCGCATTGCATGAACAAAACATAGACTTGGTTGTGTCTCGTATCGAAATAGATTATAAATCTCCTCTCAAAAGTCAAGATAGATTTGTAGTAAAGTTGCAAGCAAAAAAAGAAGGACATCTCCGTATTGTTTTTAATCAATGGATTGAACGCATACCAAACAACACACGCATAATAAACGCAAAAATAATAGCAGTATGCCTAAAAAATGGTCGTCCTGTTAAGCCCGAAGATGCTACTGGAATTGAATGGTGAAAATATATATATGAATTTACAAACACATTATTTTACGCAAAACCTTTTTTCTTTCAAAAACACCATACAAAACATCAGCAACACATACCATAATAATATTTTTTCGTTACATTTGTCAACATAAAAAAAAACGCTAAAAAAAACATATATGAGTTTACTTAATTCTATACTAAAAATTTTTGTTGGAAATAAATCTGAACGAGACATACAAAACGCCCTCCCAATTGTTGAAAAAGTTAAAGAGTTTGAACAAAAACTCTCACAAGAATCTGCTGACGGACTGCGTGCTGCAACAATAAGATTACAAAAGGTTATTGCTGATTCTATTGCAACTTTTGAACAACAGATTCAGAAAAATCAACACGAACTCGATGAAAATGATTCGCTTTCTTTTGGAGAAAGAGAAAAATTGTATGATGAAATTGATGCACTCAACAAACAAATTGATACGCAAATAGAAACAACATTAGAAGAAATTTTACCCGAAGCATTTGCTGTTGTAAAAGAAACCGCACGAAGATTTACAGAGCAAACTAAAATTACGGTACAAGCTACTGAGTACGATAGAGATTTAGCTACAAAAAAAGACTATGTATCAATTCAAGATAATACTGCTGTTTGGTCAAATTCATGGGAAGCGGGAGGTAATTATATTACATGGGACATGGTGCATTACGATGTGCAGCTTATTGGTGGTTATATTCTGCATAAAGGAAACATTGCCGAAATGGCTACGGGAGAAGGAAAAACATTGGTGGCAACATTACCTGTGTTTTTAAATGCCCTTGCTGGTAAAGGTGTGCATATAGTAACAGTAAACGATTACTTAGCAAAACGTGACTCTGAATGGATGGGACCTTTATTTGAATTTCATGGCTTGCGTGTTGATTGTATCGACAAACATGAACCAAATTCTAACGCTCGACGAAACGCCTATGCAGCAGATATCACATACGGAACAAACAATGAGTATGGCTTTGATTATCTTCGAGATAATATGGCTATAAGCCCCGAAGATTTAGTGCAGCGAACACATAATTTTGCCATTGTTGATGAGGTTGACTCGGTGCTTATTGACGATGCCCGTACTCCTCTCATTATTTCTGGTCCAATTTCTCGAAAAACAAATGGAGACGAACTATTTGTTGAATTTAGACCAAAAGTTGAAAAACTCTACAATGCACAAAGAGCACTCATTACACGGCAATTGGCTGATGCAAAAAAACTTATTGCCAGTGAAGATAAAAAAGAAGCAGAAGAAGGTGCTCGACTTCTTTTGCAATGTCATAAAGGATTGCCGAAAAACAAAGCACTTATTAAATTTTTAAGTGAACAAGGCATGAAATCACTCCTTACAAAAACGGAGAATTTCTATATGGCTGAAAACAATAAAAACATGCACTTGGCAACCGCTGAGCTGTATTTTATTATTGAAGAAAAAAACAATTCTATTGAATTAACTGATAAAGGAATTGACTTTTTATCTGACGACACCAATGATAAAGACTTTTTTATTTTACCCGATATTGGTGGCGAAATTGCAGAAATTGAAAAATTAGATATTCCACCCCTTGAAAAAGCAGAAAAAAAAGATGCTTTAACACAAGATTATTCCGTTAAATCAGAACGTGTTCACACGCTCAATCAACTATTAAAAGCATATACGGTTTTCGAAAAAGATATTGAATATGTGGTAATTGACAATAAAGTGAAAATTGTTGATGAACAAACTGGGCGTATTATGGAAGGTCGCCGGTATTCTGATGGATTACATCAGGCTATTGAGGCAAAAGAACGGGTAAAAGTTTAGGCGGCATCGCAAACTCACGCAACTATTACGCTTCAGAATTATTTCCGTATGTATAAAAAATTAGCAGGAATGACGGGTACTGCGGAAACTGAAGCGAAAGAATTTTGGGATATTTATAAATTAGATGTTATTGTTACACCTACAAATAAACCTATTATTAGAAACGACCACAACGACCGTGTTTATAAAACAAGACGTGAAAAATATAATGCGGTAATTGATCAGGTTAAAGAACTTGTAAAAGAAGGACGACCTGTATTGGTTGGAACAACTTCGGTGGAAATTTCTGAATTATTATCACGTATGCTTACTCGTGAAAAAATTACACATAATGTACTTAACGCAAAACTTCATCAACGAGAAGCAGACATTGTTGCCGAAGCGGGCAAACCCGGAACTGTGACTATTGCTACAAATATGGCAGGTAGGGGTACCGATATTAAACTCACAACTGAAGTAAAAGATGCTGGAGGATTGGCAATAATTGGTACAGAACGACACGATTCTCGCCGTGTTGACAGGCAGCTTAGAGGACGTGCAGGACGACAAGGAGATCCAGGAACATCTGATTTTTATGTGTCTTTAGAAGATGATTTAATGAGAATGTTCGGTTCTGATAGAATTGCTAAAATCATGGACAAGTTAGGACTTGAAGAAGGCGAAGTTATTGAGCATAACATGATTTCTAAATCTATTGAACGTGCTCAAAAAAAGGTAGAGGAAAATAACTTTGGTATTCGTAAACGATTGTTGGAGTATGATGATGTTATGAACTCTCAACGCGAAGTGGTATATACAAAACGTAAACATGCTTTATTTGGTGAACGGATTGCAGTGGATTTTGCAAATATGATGTATGACACTTGTGTAAGTATTGTAGAAAACGCACATGGAATTATTGATTATGAAGATTTTACGATAGAGTTACTTCGAATTCTTTCACTTGAATGCCCTGTTTCTGAAGAAGAATATTTGCGGCTTTCTGCCAATGATATGGTTGAAACTATTTATAATCATTTACTTACTATTTATGATAGACGCACAAAAACAATTGCAGAACAAGCATTTCCTGTAATTAAAAATGTATTTGATAAACAAAGTGCCACATATAAAAACATTGTTGTTCCTATTTCTGATGGAAAACGAGTTTTTAGTGTGGTGACTAATTTAGAAAAAGCAGCAAAAACAGAAGGAAAAGAACTTGTGCGTTCATTCTTAAAATCAATTATTTTAGCAAGTATTGATGAAGCATGGAAAGAGCATTTACGAGAACTTGACGACTTAAAACAGTCGGTTCAAAATGCATCATATGAACAAAAAGACCCACTCCTTATCTATAAATTTGAATCATTTGATTTATTCCAAAACATGCTTGAAGAAGTGAATAAAGAAGTAGTTTCGAGTGTGTTAAAAGCACATATACCTTTACAAGCAGAAGCCACAGAAGCTCGTGAAAATAGAAAGACAAGCAGAATGGAAGCAAGAAAAGAAGAGTATTCACACTCTGACCCTCGCCAACACGACACACGAGAGCAACAAAAAACAAATCCAATACGAGTTGGTCCGAAAATTGGCAGAAATGACGATTGTCCATGTGGAAGTGGAAAAAAATATAAAAATTGCCACGGAAAGGCAAATGCAGAATAAAAGTATCTGCAACTTTATACTTAAAAAAGATACACATATATGTGTGGCTTTTTTTATGAAATTGATTAGACTTGTTTTTTTTATCCAAAAATCAATGATATTTAACATGTTTATTTATGACTTTCAAAACTTTCAAGTTTAAAACCATTCTCACAAAGCCTGTTAAAGCACATAAAATCAAAACGTTAAATCGAAAAATATCTTTTCGTGTCTCAAAAACGAACAAATATTGACATGCATATTCCTATAAAAAACATTTTTTTTTACCGACAAATTCACATACTTTTGAGTGCAAAAAATTTACTTTTTTACATAAGTAATTATTGAATTATTTTTATTAACTAATACATTTTTACAATGACAAATTTAACTAAAAACCAAAAACTCATTAATTGGGTAAACGAGTGGGCTGAAATATGCCAGCCTGATTCAGTATATTGGTGTGATGGTTCAGAAGAAGAAAACAATCGTTTAAACGACATGATGGTTGCTGCAGGAGCTGCTGTTAAATTAGACGAAACAAAACGTCCAAATTCTTTTTACTTTCAATCAGACCCAAGTGACGTGGCACGAGTTGAAAACAGAACATATATTTGTACAGAAAAACAAGAAGATGCAGGACCAACAAACAACTGGTATTCTCCAAAAGAAATGAAAAGCATACTTCTTGAAAAATTTAAAGGATGTATGAAAGGACGTACTATGTATGTTATTCCTTTTAGCATGGGTCCTCTTGGTTCTGACATTGCGAAAATTGGTGTAGAAATCACTGACTCAGCATATGTAGTAACAAACATGCGAATTATGACTCGTATGGGAAAAGCTGTTCTTGATGTTCTTGGAAATGACGATTTTATTCCTTGTATGCATTCTATTGGTGCTCCATTAGCTGAAGGACAAGAAGATGTTGCTTGGCCTTGTGCTCCAATTGAAGAAAAATATATTTCTCATTTCCCTGAAACAAACGAAATTTGGTCGTACGGTTCAGGATATGGAGGAAATGCTTTATTAGGAAAAAAATGTTTAGCACTTCGTATTGCTTCATATATGGCAAAACAAGAAGGTTGGTTAGCTGAACACATGCTTATTTTAGGATTAACAAATCCTGAAGGAAAAACAAAATATATTGCAGCAGCATTCCCTTCGGCATGTGGTAAAACAAACTTAGCAATGCTTATTCCTACTATTCCTGGTTGGACAGTAAAAACTGTAGGTGATGACATTGCATGGATGAAATTTGGAAAAGATGGTCAATTATATGCTATTAACCCAGAAGCTGGATTCTTTGGTGTAGCACCATTTACATCTGAAGAAACAAATCCAAACGCAATGCATTCATGCGATAGAGATACTATATTTACAAACGTTGGTTTAACTCCTGATGGAGATATTTGGTGGGACGGCATAGGATGGGATTGTCCTGATGGAACTATTTCATGGAAAGGTGAAGTGTACAAAAAAGGAAGCGATGTACAAGTAGCTCATCCAAACGCACGTTTTACTGCAAAAGCAAGCAACTGCCCATGTATCGACCCAGAATGGGAAAATCCAGCAGGTGTGCCAATTTCAGCAATTTTATTTGGAGGTCGTCGTCCTTCTACTGTACCTCTTGTATATGAAGCTCGCGATTGGAATCATGGTACATTTATGGGGTCAATTGTAGGCTCAGAAGTTACCGCAGCAGCTATTGGGTTAGCAGCAGGTGTTCGTAGAGACCCTTTTGCAATGTTACCATTTTGCGGATACGATATGGGCGCATACTTTGGACATTGGATAAATATTGGAAAAACAGCACCAGATAAAGCAAAACTTCCAAAAATTTTCAATGTTAACTGGTTTAGAAAAGATGAAAGTGGACGTTGGTTATGGCCAGGTTTTGGAGAAAATTCTCGTGTTCTTGCATGGGTATTTGATCGTTGCGATGGAAAAGCTGAAGCTGTTGAAACTCCAATTGGATTATTACCAAAAGAAGATGCTATTAACACGAATGGACTTGATGTATCAAAAGATGATATGAAAGAACTACTTACTGTTGATAAAAACTTATGGAAAGATGAAGTAGCATTAATTAAAGAACATTATGCTCGTTTTAATAATCTTCCACAAGAATTGAAAGATGAACTTGCGAAATTAGAAGTTAGTTTAGCATAATTTTTTTCGCATACACAATAAAAAAAGAGGTTGTCATAATTTTGACAACCTCTTTTTTTTATAGAATTATATCATTACAAAATAGAAAAAGTACGTAGTTCTTTTGAATACGCCTTTTCCTTGCCTGCTGTACATCTGTCTAATAAAGCATGAAATTTTTCACCATGATTTTTATGAACCGTATGGCAAAGCTCATGAAGAATAATAAAATCAATAAGATGTAAAGGCAATTTCATAATATGCCACGTAAAATTAATTGCGTTTTTTACAGAACAACTTCCCCAACGAGTTTTGGCAGAAGTAATACGTACAGAGGTATATATAAATCCATGATTATATGCTAATTCTTTTACACGCTGTGGCAAATACGCACGAGCTTCGTTTTGTAAAACCTGCATATATACCTTGCGAACAACATTCTGGCATTCAGAATCTTCACGATTTATTGTAATAGGAACAGTAATATGTACCGATGTTTTATGAATTTTTACAGAAACAACTGAAACGTTTTGTGTAAAAAATTCTATGGTATGAAAATGAGTAAATGCACCATTTTCAAGAAATAATTGTTGTGCAGTGGATTTTTTTTGCACCTTGTTTTGTGCATTTTGAACCCATGCACTTCGTTCTAACAAAAACGCTTCGGCTTTATGCAACTCATAAAAAGGAGGTAATGTTACCCAAACAGATGCGTCTGGTTTAACTTTAAGAATTACACGTTTTGCACGAGGATTAAAAACATATCGAACCGTTCCTATATAAGAATACTCTTTGGAATACACCGTTATTTTACATTTTTAGGGTCGTATGAATTAATATAACGCTCATATTTCTCTTCAATTATTTCACGAACTGTTACAAGAATGCCTGTTTCTTCAACATTGCCAAAACTCGTATTAAGAGCGGTGCCAAACGTTTTCATAGTTTCACTCAAATTAACATATGAATTAATAAGCGGTGGGATATTTACTTTTCGTTCACGAACTTTAGAGAATAAAATTTTATAATTTTCGTGTATATTTTTTCCTGTAAACACCTCATCAAAAT
>JAAYPM010000128.1 GCA_012519815.1 Bacteroidales bacterium | reverse complement strand
CATATTGTGCAATTTGATACTGATGCTAATAATGATTTGGCACGCGGACATCAATTATATTATGTGCCACGAGTGAGTTTAAATTATGCTCCTGGAATTGAATATAAACAGGTAAAATTTGGTGTTATGTGTAATCATCAATCAAAACGATACTACGGAATCAATAAAATCTTGCCTGCATATACTGTTTTTAACGCCTATATTCATATTTCTGTTGCCGATGAAAAAATACCTTCGGTTATGAAATTTTCTGTAAAAAACATTACAAATCTTTCATATGAACATGTGCGTTCGTACCCTTTACCCGGGCGGTCGTTTGAGTTTGGAATAACTTTTTTAATTAATTAATATAAATGTATGTATAATGAAAACACGTATTTTTAAAGTAGTTCTTTTTAGTGGCTTATTAGCTGCTTTTTTCTCATGTAAAAAAGATGATCCAATTACCCCTTTACCTGATGTTGATGAAGTAGGGTATTCCAAAGGCACATTTGTAGTGTGCGAAGGAGCGTTTAACACAAATTCGGGTACTATAATGTACATGAATGACACAGTTTCAATATCTGATGTTTTTGCCGAAGTTAACAACCGCCCATTGGGTGATGTTGTGCAATCAATGCATGTATATGACACGCTTGCGTATATTGTAGTAAATAATTCGCAAAAAATTGAAGTTGTGAATCTTGTTACGTTTCAAAGCATTGCAACAATTCGTGGTGTTTCATTTCCTCAGCATGTGATTCAAGTGCAAAACAATGTGTTTGTAACAAACGGAAATGGATATGCAGATAATTATGTGTATGTGTTTAATACAACAAATTATGAAAAAATTGATTCTATTCCTACAGAAGCTGGTCCAAATCAAATACTCTATTTGCAAGATAGATTGTTTGTTGCAAATACCGGTGGTTGGACAAATGATAGCACAATTACGGTTATTAATCCACATTCGTTTTCTGTTGATACAGTGTTGAATGTAGGTGATATGCCCTTAGGGTGTACTGTTGATAAGGATAATAATTTACTTGTATTGTGCAAAGGATTAACAACATATGACGAGCAATGGAATCCTACTATTAAAAGCAATTCAAAAATTGTGTTGATAAATACAGAAACATTTGAACTAACAACACTCAAAGATTTTTCTCATCAAATAGAAATTTTTGCAACAAACCTTATGTCGTATTATAATGGTATAGCATATTATATTGATAATGATGGAGTATATTCGTTACGCACCGATACGCATGAGGCTACGAAAATAATTTCGGGCAATTTTTATGCAATTTCTATTGAACCAAAAACAGGAAATATCTGGCTGTGCAATACATCTTCATTAACACAGCATACACTTGAAGTGTATTCAAGTTCGGGTAGTAAAATAAAGGAATATAATACCGAAAATTATCCAAATGCAGTGCTGTTTTTAACAGAATAATTGCAAACACACAGAAAAGGAAACAATTACGGTTGTTTCCTTTTTTTGTACCTTTATTTAAATCTCCATAATTATTGCATAAACTATTTTTTAATGTGTATTTTTACCAAAAAAAAAGAATATGCTCATAGTATTTATTATAGCAACTATTTTTATTGCTCTTGCGTTTGTAGGATTAGGGGTTAATATTTTTTTTCGTAACCGTGCCTTCCCCGAAACCGAAGTTGGAAAAAACAGTCAAATGAAAGCCTTAGGACTTTCATGTGCTCGCTGTCAAGAAATGAAAGAATTTCGCGAGCAAAAAAAGTTTGAAAATGTACGTATAGATATTACAAAATTGCAACATTCATAATGATTGCAACATTCATTTTGTAATGTGATTATATCATTTGTTTTTTCAAAAACACCTTTTTTGTTATCGTTTAAAAACACTGTATTTTTATAAAGCTAATAGTACGTTTTCTGTTAAGAAAAATGACACGCATTTATGTTTTTTTTATTATTTTTACGCATTAAATAATTTAGAATAGTATATATGAATGTAAAGCACACGTTTTTTCGGATTTTATTCCTTGGTATGTTTGTATCATCACAAACGTATGCACAAAAACAGGCACAAGCAGAAAACTTTGCAGACTCGCTGTATTCTGGGCTTAGGGATATAAATAAAGAGTTGTATGAATCTGCAATCAGAAAATTTCAATCAGTTCCTGTATATGATACTATGTATGCGCACGCTCAACATGAACTTGGCTTAGCATATATACGTTCTGGTGAATTTAACAAAGCCTGTGCTGTTTTTGACTCCTTACGTTATGCTGAAACCGATTTTGGAAACAACATATACACTGCCTGGGCTATAGCATTAGATAGTCTTAATAAAAAAGAAGAGGCACTTGCTATTTTAGATACAGGTATTTCACACTATCCTCATCAATATTTGTTGTATTACAGTAAAGCAGTTTATTTGCAAGCAATGGAACAGTACGAACAAGCAATGAAAGAATTTCAAAATGCAATTATGTATGCTCCCGGTCATGTAAATTCTCATATACAATTAGGTTTGATAGCTGCTCAAGAGGGACAATACACACGTGCAATGTTAAGTCTTATGTATGCTGCTTTAATGTCGTCAAATCCACAATTAACACTTGAGATTTTTTATTATATGGATTTAGTTGCTGACTTAAATATTGAAGTTACAAAACACAATGTTTCGTTTGGCGATGATGCCTTGTTTACTGATATAGATTTGATTTTTGAACGACAAATTGCATTGAATAAAAAAGTTCATGATGCGTCAAAATTGAATTTATCGTCAACAAAGCAATTTCAAATGATTTGTGAAGCTCTTGCTACACATGATATCTATACAAAAGACAATCAGGATTTTTGGCTGCAAATGTATGTGCCAATGTTTACAAACATTTTTAAAGCACAAGCTTATGCGGGCATGATTTATTTTTGTTTACAAGATGTACAGGTGTCGAGTGTTCAAAAACGTGTTAAAAAAGGTAAAAAAGATATAGATTGGTTTATTAGATGGCTTCAACACCGTTATTCAGATTATAGAAATCATAGATATATGATGTATGACGGTGAGTGGCAAAAAATGTCATTTTATTTTCATGATAATGGTACTGTTGGAGGCATAGGAAAGGTAGATGAAAACAAAGATGTTGATGGCGTGTGGAATTATTTTCATACAAATGGACGTGTTCAAGCGTCAGGGATTTTTGAAAACGGAAAACGTACTGATTTGTGGCAGTGGTTTTTAAAAGACAAAAATGTACTCAGTGAAACAATCATGTTTAAAGAAGATAAAAAAGAAGGTGCTCACATTACCTATAAAAATGATGGAAGTGTGTATTCTATAGCTGCTTGTGAAAATGATGAGTATAATGGATTTATTACCTATTTTTATCCAAGTGGCGATACTATGTCGCATATAATGATAAAAGATGGTGAAAGAGATTCTTTGTTTCTTTCATATCATGAAAATGGTGCTCTTAAAACAAAAGCATTTTTTAAAGCAGGTGATTTGCACGGAACTCTTACCACATTTTATGAAAATGATTCAATTAGATATAGCGAAGAATATAGCGATAATATGTTGAATGGAAATTCTGTAACGTATTACTACAATGGAGCTGTTCACCAAAAAGCTTACTACAAAAATGACGAACTACAAGGTGCGTATGAACAGTATTATGCAAATGGAAATGTTTTGAAAACAGGAAATTATAAAAATAATACTGCTGTTGGTTCGTGGACAACGTATTATGCAAATGGTGTAAAAAAAGAAGAAATTGAATATGACGAGAAAGGAAAAATAAATGCAACACGCACCGTGTTTGATATTGATGGTGTTATGTATTTAAAAGAAGAATATAAAAATGGAGAATTGCTCCGTATTACCTATTTTGACAAACAAGGAACGGTGTTTTTTGAATCAAAAAAATCGGGAAAATCAATTCAATATAAGTCGTTTTTGCCTGACAAAACCCTACAACTTGAAGGAAATCTTGTGAGTGACGAAAAACATGGTGTGTGGAATTATTATAATAAATATGGTGTGTTAGAGTCCACAGATACATTTGAACATGGAAAAAAAGTCAAGGTAGATATTACCTATTCTTCGTTTGGCAAAGAGCAGTCTGTAACTGAATATAAAGACAATGAATTACATGGTTTATCTCTTGAATATCACCCAAATACTATTGTTAAACAAGAAGGATATTATACTGATGGAAATACGACAGGAACATGGTATAGATATTATATTCATGGAGAAATGCTTGATAAATTATATTTTATTGATGATGATGTAGTATATCATTGTAAGTATGGTGTTACTGGGAAAATAACTGATGAGTATTTTTATAAAGATAATGTCTTGCAATCACAAAAAAAATATGATTCAACCGGAGTGGTGCAACAAGAAATTTCTCAATTCCATGGCGAAATTTTGCATTACGACCCTCATTCAAAAAAACTAACATCAAAGCTTTTTTACAAAAACGGTAAAGCACAAGGGAATGCAGAATGGTATTATTATAACGGAAAAATTGCAACACGTGGAGCGTATTGTAACGGAGAACGCCATGGTGTGTGGGAGTGGTATTCGGTAAAAGGAACACTTCTTACAAAAATTACTTATATGTATGGCGAAGTGCAGGGCGTTTTGTATAGATATTATGAATCAAATGGTGCTTTACGTGCCACCGAAACCTATGAATTTGATAAGCAGCAAGGTGAAGAAACGTATTATCATGCAAATGGAAAAATGCATTATACGTGTAATTATATAGATGATAACATACACGGCGAGGTTCGCTATTTCTCTGAAGCGGGAAATGTGTATCAAATTCGCTATTATAATCAAGGTAAAGTAATAGGACACTCGTATTTAGATAAAGATGGAAATGCGGTGCCAATGATTCCTTTTAACGGAAGTGGAAAAGTAGTGTTTTATTATAGCAACGGAACTAAATCGCTTGAATGGGAACGAGAAAATGGACGACTCACAGGTGAATATATTCGCTACGCCGAAAATGGAACTGTTATGGAACGTGAAACATATGAGAACCATAAAAACCATGGAAAATCAATGCGTATGACATCTCCTCAGCATCTTGGACAGGAATTGAATTATTATTATGGCGAATTACACGGTGTGAATAAAAAATATTATCCTAATGGAGTTCTGTTTTTAGAATCAACATATTATTACGGTGAAATACATGGCACCGAAAAAGAATATAATACGAAAGGACAACTAACTTATATACGAGAGTATTATAGTGGTGAACTTATACATGAAAAAATTGTTAGAAATTAAATCTGTATAATGGTAGTTCAGAAAAATTATTCTCACTTTTTGCTGCGTTTTTATATAATTACTGCTTTTTTGCTGGTTTATTTTACGCATTCTCATGCCCAAATACCACAGCAAGATTATGCTCAATACACTGCTTTGTTTCCGAACGAAAACGCTATATACTCTAAGTATAATGAAACGGTGTATATTGATATTGTGAAAAATGATATCCGCATAAAATCAAAGTACGAAAAAGAGCTTTTTTTCACTAATAACAATGCTGCTCAATACAATAAAGAGAATATTTATTATAACGATTTTTTTAAAATTCAGGCAATTAAAGCCCATACCCGTATTCCAAACGGAAATAAATACACTACAAAACATGTAAAAACTATTAATGATAGCGATGTGCTTCGATCATCTTTTATTTTTCATGATGATATACGTGTGAAAAAATTTGTGTACGAAGGTTTAGAAAAAGGCTCGTTTTCATATCTTTCGTATGAACAAATTTACGAAGAACCGCATTTTTTCGGGAGTTTTAATTTTCAGTCATACATTCCAATTGTAGAAGGAACTTATACTATTTATGCTCCAAAAGGAGTTGATATTGGTTATGTTGTTTTTGGGGAAGATTCTATTAATCAAAATGTTACATACACCACAAAAGCCTATAATAAAGGTACGCAACATATTTGGAACGTAAAAAACATGCCGAAAATGATTCGAGAATCAAATGCTCCTAATTATCGGTATTATGCTTCTCATATACAGGTATATATAAAAAAATATCATACAAAAAATGGTGAGGAAGTAATTTTATATAATGATGTTTCTAAACTTCACTCATGGTATGCCGATTTACTTACTCAAGTGCCACAAAGTCTAAGTTCTGAGTTTATTTCACTTTGCGATAGCATTGCTACGATAAGTGTAAACGAAGAAGATAAGGTGCGGAATGTTTTTTATTGGGTGCAAGATAATATTTATTACATTGCGTTTGAGGCTGGTTTAGAGGGGTTTATACCGCGTGGTGCCGATGCTGTTTTTGAAAAACGATATGGCGATTGCAAGGATATGTCTAACTTAATTGTGGCAATGCTTAAACAAATGGGAGTAAAGGCACATCATACATGGATTGGTTCTCGCGATATTCCTTATACCTACCATCAAGTTCCCACAACTTCGACTGATAATCATATGATTGCAACATATATTGATTCCACAAACACGGTAACATTTCTTGATGCAACTTCAAAATTGCTCCCGTTTGGAATGCCTTCGGAATTTATTCAAGGAAAACAGGCTCTTATTAATGATGCTTTTGGTAAACCCTACCATATAGAAACAGTGCCAATAATTGATGCTAATACAAATTCTTATATTGATACAAGTTATTTGCATATAGAAGAGAGAGGGTTACATGGTAAAAATAGTATTACTTTGAATGGGTATATAAAGCAAAATGTAGCTCGTCAATTGCAACATGCCAACGAAAAAGATACTAAGGAGTTTTTAAAACGATACACACGAAAAGGTAATAATACATTTAATATTACATCATACACGCTTGCAAATCTCCAAGAACGTGAACAACCTATGGTTTTAGAAACAGATTTTTCTATTCAAAATATTCTTGTTCAAAGTAATAACGATACGTTTATTAATCTTAATATTGATGGTTTTGCTGATAGGTACGACATACGAAAAGACCGCCATTATCCTATAGAAAATGATTACGCTGAAAGCTTTAAAATCACCAATATTCTTACTGTGCCCGATAATTATACAATTCAACATATTCCTGAAAACAGTGCTTTTTCTTCAGATTTATTTGATTATTCAATAACGTATGAAGTTGATGCAAACAAAATTTATTATACCTTGCATATTACAAATAATGCTACATTTGTTACAAAGCATGATTTTGAATTACTCAATAATTTTAATGCTCACTTAAAAAGAGCATATAAAGAATCAATAATAATCACAAAACAGTAATAATATGAAATGTATCTTTCTCTTTTTCTGCATGTTCGGCTTTTTAGTATCTGGTTTTTCTCAATCCAAACACGCTTCATATACATGGGAATATGCTCAATATGATACTGTTAAAAAAGACTATGAATTAGAAAACAGCATTGTGATATTTGAAAAAAAAATGGTAGAACTCTTTTTTTCTGCGGATAATCAATTTCGTCAAATTGAAATACTTCACAAAAAAGTTCAACTCAACTCTAACGATGCCATACAAGAATACAACACTATTTATTTGCCAGCGAGTACACATACAAAAAAAGTACTTGACCAAAAAACACGGGTAATCACAAAACAAGGAGTTGTAAAAGAGTTAGATAATTCTGCTATTCAAGTAAAGCAAAATCCAGAATCAGGTAAAACTTATAAATATTATGCAATAGAAGGAGTGGAAATAGGGAGTCAAATAGAGTTTTATTACATTACCGAAGATGATGCAAGTTATAATGGAAACGTGTATTCATATCAAGATGATGAAGTAAAACAAAATGTAACTTTTTCGCTTGTGTGTCCAAAACATATGTTTTTTGCGTTTCATGTGCAAAACAATGCAATGCAGCCTGCGCTTGATTCATTAGACTCGTTAGATTCATTAGCTGAGTACAATGAGTATGTGGGTATTGATGAAAATGTGGAAAAGCTTGAGTCTGAATCGTTTTCAAATTATTCAGCAAATAGAAAGCGTATTATTTATAAAATGGACTATTTTGTGACTAATTCTAAAACAACACGTAATGTAGTGAGTTATGGCGAAATAGGGCAATCAATTTATTCGCTTTGTTATTCAAATGTTTCAAAACCTGAAAATAAGGCGATTCAGAAAATTATTAAATTATCGGGTGTTCAGGATAAGGATTCTGAATTTGATAAAATTTTTAAAATCGAAAATTATCTTAAAAAAAATATTGCAATTGGCGAGGTTGGAGCATATAATATTGCAAACGGTTTTTCAAAAAAAATCATGTCGAGTATAGGTGTGTTACGAACAATGGTAAATTGTTATAAACAACTTGGAATTACTCATGAAATCGTGCTTACATCTGACCGAAATTCTCTGTATTTTATAGACACATTCGATTCATACGTGTTTCTTCAAGAATATTTGCTGTATTTTCCAACAGTAGAAAAATATCTTATACCAACCGAACAATTTTACCGATTAGGATTAATTCCGCATAACTATATATATAATAAAGGCTTGTTTTTAAAAGAAGTTTCGGTTTTAGGATATACAACAGGTGCGGGCGAAATAAAATTTATTCCAGCACCCTCAAAAGACGAAACGTATAGCAAAATGTATTTGAATGTGCAGTTTCAAGATGATCCAACAAATGTTATAATTGACTCACGTAATGAAAGTTATGGGTATTATTCTCATGCAGTGCAACCATATTTTTATCTGTTAGATGAAAAAACTACACGTGAGTTGCAAGAAGAACTTATAAAATCAATTTCTTCTGATATTGAAATCCTTTCAATGGAATATCAAAATATTCAAATTGAAGATGTTGGACAAAAACCAATGATTAGCATTTCAAAATTTGATGCATCAAATTTTGTGGAATCAGCAGGAAACAAATTCCTATTTAAAATAGGAGAGCTTATTGGTCCTCAAATGGAATTGTATCATGATGATTCTCGAAAAATGCCTGTTGAAAATGATTTTAATCGTTCCTATTATCGCGAAATATCGTTTACTTTGCCCGAAGGCTATAGGGTTGAAAATCTTGATGATATTATAATTGATAAAAAAATAGTTGAAGAAGATGGTACAATAAGTGCACAATTTGTTTCAAATTATACAATAGAAAACAATGTGGTAACTGTAATTTCCGAAGAATTTTATGACAAAATACAGTATCCTGTTGAGATATACGAAGAATACCGTCAAGTAATTAATGCTGCTGCCGATTTTAATAAAGTAGTGTTTGTGTTTGCTAAAAAGTAGGTGGTATGAAGCGATTACTCATCAAGCAAATCGGGGCGTAAAGCACGTGTGCGTGCCAACGACTGCTCTAAATGCCATGCTTCAATTGCTTTTGTGTTTCCCGATAAAAGAATTTTGGGCACTTCCCAGCCATTATATACTTCAGGACGAGTATATATAGGAGGTGATAATAGGTTATCTTGAAAAGAATCATTGAGAGCAGAACTTATATCCGACATAGCACCGGGAATCAGTCGCACTATAGCATCAGTAACCACAGCTGCGGCTAATTCGCCACCAGTAATTACATAATCGCCTATAGAAAACTCTTGTGTAACAATATGTTCGCGAATACGAGAATCAATGCCTTTGTAATGTCCGCAAATAATGATAATATTTTGTAACAATGAAAGTTTATTTGCCGATGATTGCGTAAATTTTTTACCATCGGGTGTCATATATAAAATTTCGTCATATGTTCGTTCAGCCTGCAATGCAACAATGCAACGATGAATAGGTTCAGCCTGTAACACCATTCCCGCACCGCCGCCAAACATATAATCATCTACTTTTTTATGTTTATTTTGAGAATATTCTCGAATATCGTGAACAACAATTTTTACAGCATTTTTTGTTTGTGCACGTTTAATAATTGATGTGTTAAACGGACTGTCTAATAATTCTGGAAGTACTGTTAAAATATCTATTCTCATGTTTTGCAAAAATATCTACAAAAATACTAAAATGTGCGTATCCTCTTGCCTGTTTTGCGTGAAAAAAAAGAATATGATTTTTTATATGAGCAAAAACCGTTAAAATCATCTAAAAAGTATAATTGATACTGTATATTTTTTTCATTTTTCCTATATTTGTAGGGTAGTATTTATTAACGCAATATATAATATATGGATATAGAAATAATTTCAAAAGCAAAAAGTTGGTTACAAGGTAATTACGATGAGCAAACAAAAAAAGAAGTTCAACAATTACTTGATTCAAACGACCCCGAATTAGAAAATGCTTTTTATAAAAATTTAGAATTTGGAACTGGTGGTTTACGTGGAGTGATAGGTGTTGGAACGAATAAAATAAATATTTATACGGTAGGTATGGCAACGCAAGGTTTTGCCAATTACATAAAAAAAGTGTTTGCTGCCGAATCAAATATCTCTGTTGCAGTAATACATGATTGCAGAATACGTGGACGATTATTTGCGGAAACTACAGCTAAAATTTTCGCTGCAAACGGATTTACCGTATATCTTTCAAAAGAACTTCGTCCTACACCTGAACTTTCGTTTGCAATTCGTCATTTAGGATGCAAGGCGGGTGTTAATATTACGGCATCGCATAATCCAGCAAAATATAATGGTTATAAAGCATATTGGGACGATGGTTGTCAACTTGTTGCACCACACGATGATAATGTTATTACCGAAGTAAATAAAATTGCAAGCATTGATGATGTAAAATGGAGTGGAGGCGAGGAAAATATAATTTTATGGGACGAGAAAATTGATAAACCCTACATTGAAGCAATAAAAGGGCTTTCGATGGCAGCTGATGTTATTAAAAAACAACATGATTTAAAAATAGTATATACACCGCTTCATGGTACTGGTATAACGCTCGTGCCTCGTGTGCTCAAAGAATATGGATTTACAAATGTTCATATAGTTGAAGAACAGGCTGTTGTTTCCGGAGAATTTCCAAGTCTTAGAAAACCCGGAACAAAAATGTGTGATAAGTCTGAATGTTCTGAAACAGCATGGTTTGCGAAACTTCATGAAATAACAGAAGCTCCAAACCCTGAAAAACAATCGGCTATGGCGTTATCTATACAAAAAGGTAAAGAAATAGATGCCGATATAATTATGGCTACCGACCCTGATGGAGACCGTGTGGGAATTGTGGTGAAAAATACAGAAGGAGAATATATTATTCTTAATGGAAATCAAACCGCTGCACTTTTGGTACATTATCTTCTTGAACAGTGGCACAAACAAGGCAAATTACAAGGAAAAGAGTTTGTTGTGAAAACAATTGTTACCACCGAACTTGTAACCGAAATTTGTAAAAAATATAATGTTGAAATGTTTGATGTGCTTACTGGCTTTAAATTTATTGGAGAGCGAATACGCGAATTAGAAGGCAGTAAAAAATTTATAGTAGGAGGTGAAGAAAGTTACGGGTATTTGGCAGGAGATTTTGTGCGTGATAAAGATGCAATAGTTGCATGTGCCCTTATTGCTGAGGCTGCGGCAGTAGCAAGAAACGAAGGGAAAAGTTTATACGATGTGCTTGTGGACATATATATATCGCACGGATATTATCAAGAAAGTTTAGTAACTCTCGAAAAAGAAGGAAAAGCGGGACAAAAAGAAATTGCCGACATGATGAAGGCGTTTTGTTCAAATCCTCCAAAAGAACTTAATGGTTCACGAGTAATACGAATAAAAGATTATAAATCACAAAAAACAATAGATACACAAACTAACGAACAAACGCCTATTGATTTGCCAGTTTCAGATGTACTACAGTTTTTTACCGAAGATGGCTCAAAAATAACTGTCCGACCATCAGGAACAGAACCGCTTATTAAATTTTATTTTGGTGTTAAAACAGCAGTTTCTTCAAAAGATGATATTGAACGTGCAGAGAAAATTTTGTGTGATAAAATTAATGGGCTTAAAAAATCTTTGAAGCTTTAAAAATATATTTTTAAGTACTAGAAAAAATTTACTATGACGTTTAAAACTAACAGCTATGGAATTTGAAAAAATTGTTCAGAAACTTGCAAAACAATACAAGCAAAGAATTGTTCTGCCCGAGGGAACAGAACCACGTACAATCCGAGCTGCTGATATTATTATAAAAGAAAAAATAGCTGAAATTGTTCTTATTGGAAATCCTGATTTTATAAAAGATTTTGCACAAAAAGAAAATTTGCAACATATTCAATTTGCAACAATTATTGATCCTCTGAATCATGATAAAATTGAAGAATATGCACGCTTGGTTGTGGAAATCCGTAAAAACAAAGGAGTTGATATTGATACAGCACGCGAATTAATAAAAAAACCATTGTATTTGGCAGCAACAATTATTAAAGCAGGTGATGCCGATGGCGAAGTTGCGGGGGCTGAAAATACAACGGGTAATGTATTACGTCCGGGATTCCAATTAATAAAAACATTACCAGGGGTGTCATTGGTTTCGAGTGTGTTTGTGATAATTCTTAAAGATAAAGAATTTGGTGATGATGGAATGATGATTTTTGCAGATTGTGCGGTAAATCCTGACCCAAATGAAGATGAATTGGCTGAAATTGCTGTTACAACTGCACGTACTGCGAAAAAATTATTGGGAATGACACCGCGTATCGCAATGCTTAGCTTCTCTACGCATGGTAGTGCACAACATAAAATGATAGATAAAGTGGCTCATGCAACTAAAATAGTGCAACAAAATTATCCTAATTTACTCATTGATGGCGAAATGCAACTTGATGCGGCTATTATGCCCGAAGTGTGTGCTAAAAAAGCACCAAATGCTAAAATTCAAGGAAATGCAAATGTGCTTATCTTCCCCACCTTAGAGGCAGGAAATATTGCATATAAATTAGTGCAACGTTTTGCTCATGCCGATGTATACGGACCAATAATGCAGGGGCTTGCTGCACCTATTAACGACCTTTCTCGTGGCTGCTCGGTTAATGATATTGTGAATGTGGTGGCTATTACTGCAATACAGGCAAGTCAAAGTAAAAAAAGTATTGATGAGTTTTAATGAATATAAAAAATAAATAATAGTATGAAAATATTGGTGCTCAATAGCGGAAGTTCGTCAATTAAATTTCAACTTCTTGTAATGCCTCAAGAAACGGTAATGGCAGTAGGTTTAATTGATAGAATTGGCTCGCCAAAAAGTGTGTTGAAATTTGAATCAAATGGTAAAAAAATAACACGAGAAATAGAAATCCTTGATCATGACACTGGTGTTTCTATAATTGTTGAAACTTTAAAAAATCCAGAATTGAATATTATTCAATCTGTTGATGAAATTTCTGGTGTTGGACATAGGGTTGTGCATGGGGGAGAGTGGTTTAATAGTAGCGTGGTGCTTTCTGATGATGTTGTTCAAAAATTATCGCAATGTTGCGAATTAGCACCACTTCATAATCCTGCAAATATTAAAGGTATTATGTCTGCTCAAAATCTCTTGCCACATACAACACAATGTGCCGCCTTTGATACTGCTTTTCATCAAACAATGCCTTCTAAAGCATTTATGTATGCAATTCCGTATGCATATTATGAAAATTTTAAAATTCGTAAATACGGGTTCCATGGTATAAGCCATCAATATGTGTCCCAAGAAGCTGCAAAACTTGCAAATATTCCGTATTCTGAAGCAAAAATTATTGTATGTCATCTTGGAAATGGAGCATCAATTTCGGCAGTGAAACATGGTAAGTCAATTGACACTACTATGGGTTTAACACCTTTAGAGGGACTTATGATGGGAACACGTAGTGGCGATTTAGATGTAGGTGCTGCGTGCTATATTATGAGAAAAGAAAACCTTTCGGTTGACCAAATTGATACACTCTTTAATAAAAAAAGTGGACTTTCTGGCGTGTCTGGGTTTTCGTCGGATATGCGTGATATTCAAAATGCTGCTGCTGACGGAAATGAGCGTGCTCAACTTGCTTTAGATATGTTTGCTTATAGAGTTAAAAAATATATAGGTTCGTATGCGGCTGCAATGGGCGGAGTTGATGCTATTGCCTTTACGGGTGGTATTGGAGAAAATAGTAAAATATTGCGTGCAAAAATTCTACAAGATTTTGATTTCTTAGGAATTTCCTTGCATGAAACAGCAAATAATACTGCTCATGGAGATACAATTATTTCTACTGATTCGTCTCGGGTAAAAGCAATGGTTATTGAAACAAATGAAGAAATAATTATTGCTCGTGATACCTATAATCTTATACAAAAAAATACTGTATGAGAAACTCAAAAATTTGTCAGCTTTTTTCTATACAATATCCTATTATTCAGGGAGGTATGGTGTGGTGCAGCGGATGGAAACTTGCTGCTGCTGTAAGTAATGCTGGGGGACTTGGTTTGTTGGGAAGCGGAAGTATGTATCCTGAGGTTTTACGAGAACATATCTCTAAAATGAAAATCGCTACAAATAAACCGTGGGGAGTAAATATTCCTCTTTTATATCCTGAAATTGATACAATTATTGACATTGTGATAACTGAAGGGGTGAAAATTGTTTTTACTTCTGCTGGCAGTCCTAAAATATGGACAAAAATTCTTCAAAATCATGGAATTATTGTGGTGCATGTTGTGTCAAGTGCTTTGTTTGCAAAAAAATGCGAAGAGGCTGGTGTTGATGCTATTGTTGCCGAAGGATTTGAAGCTGGAGGACATAATGGAAAAGATGAAACAACAACATTCTCGCTTATTCCACATGTGCGTGAAACTACAACTTTGCCGCTTATTGCCGCTGGGGGAATTGCACGCGGAGAACATATGTGTGCAGCTATGATTCTTGGTGCAGATGGGGTGCAAATTGGTTCTCGATTTGCCGTATGTAAAGAATCTTCGGCTCACGATAATTTTAAACAGGCTGTGTATAAGGCAAATGAAGGAGATACATTTTTATCACTGAAACAAATATCGCCAACGCGTATGCTTAAAAATCCTTTTTTTGAGCGTGTGCATAGTTTAGAACAAAATGGAGCATCTGTAGAAATGCTTAAAGATTTATTGGGAAAAGGACGAGCTAAAAAAGGAATATTTGAAGGGGATATTGAACAGGGTGAATTGGAAATAGGACAAGGTGCTACGTACAGTACACACGAACAAACTGCGGCTGAAATTATACAAGAAATTGTTGCTGCATATACAACAAAAGTAAAACACATTAAAACAAATATGTTTGATATATAAATAAGATTCATGATTGTATTTGAAACATTTGAACTCGAAAATGGACTTCGATTTATTGTAAATACCGATACAAATACGCCCTTTGTTGCTGTTAATACCATATATAATGTTGGTTCAAAACATGAATCGCCCAATAAAACAGGATTTGCTCATTTGTTTGAGCATCTTATGTTTGGAGGTTCTAAAAACATTCCTTCGTTTGATACGCCACTTCAAAAGGTGGGAGGTGAAAATAACGCATTTACAAATACCGATATCACAAATTATTATATTACGCTGCCAAAAGAAAATATTGAAACTGCATTTTGGCTTGAATCGGATAGAATGCTTGAACTTGCTTTTTCTCAAAAAAGTCTTGATGTGCAAAAAAATGTTGTGATTGAGGAGTTTAAACAACGGTATTTAAATCGTCCGTATGGCGACACATGGCTGCATATACGCCCAATGGCATATAAAACACACCCATACCAGTGGGCAACAATTGGTAAAACTATTGAACATATTCAAAGTGCAAATTTAGATGATGTGCGTGATTTTTTTTATACTCATTATGCTCCAAATAATGCTGTTGTCGCAATATCTGGAAATGTAAGTGTGAAAAAAGTAAAGAAATTAGCAAAAAAATGGTTCGCTTCTATTCCAAAAAGAGATATTGTACATACACAAATGCCTGTAGAAAAAAAACAAAGAAAAAAACGTACCTACACGCTTGAACGTGATGTGCCGTCACATGCTATTTACAAAGTATATCATATGTGTGGACGATTTCAACAGGATTTTTATGCAACAGATTTACTCTCAGATATATTGTCGAATGGAAAATCGGCTCGTCTTTACACTGAATTAGTGCAAAAACAAAAAATATTTAGCGAAATAAATGCATTTGTTACTGGCGAAATAGACCCCGGATTGTTTGTTATTTCTGGAAATGTAATGCCCGGATATAATATAGATGAGGCAGAACGTGCTATTGATTTGGAAACGGAAAAATTATCACACGAAATGGTGTCTGAGCATGAACTGCAAAAAGTAAAAAACAAGGTAGAATCAACAATTATTTTTAGTGAAACAAGTATTTTGCAAAAAGCTATGAATTTAGCACGTTTTGAGTTGTTACATCACGCACATATGCTTAATCATGAAGTTGAAAAATATGCAGCGGTAAGCACGCATGATATTAATCGTGTTGCTCAATCGGTTTTGTGTGCTCAAAATGAATCAGCATTGTACTATATCTCTAAAACTATATAATATACAAAATCAGCATGAAGTTGCAAAGAACAAAAGCTCCTGCATCAAAAGAAATAAAACGACTTTCGTTTGAGAAAGCAAAAAAACAAATTCTTAAAAATGGTATTGAACTGTATTCCATTACTGTAGGCGAACAAGAAATACTTAAAATTGATTTTATGTTTGCTGCTGGCGAATGGTATCAAACAACGCCTTTAGTGTCAGCATCTACTATTCAATTACTTCAGGAGGGAAGTGCATTATATTCTGCAGATAGCATTGCAGAACAATTAGATTTTATGGGTTCGTATATTTATTTTAATGCCTCAAAACACACTGCTACAATAACCGTATATACGCTGGTGAAATATTTTGAAGAAACGATTAAAATATTAGAAGATGTAATTAAAAATCCGCAATTCCCCGAAGAAAAATTTAGAACATACGTAGCAAAAAAACAACAACTCTATACTTTAGAACGAGAAAAAGTGGAGGTGATGGCACAAAAAAAGTTTGTACAAGTTGTTTTTGGTACGCAACACCCATACGGTATATCTCACGAACCCGAAGAGTTTTTAAATCTTACTGTTTCTCAATTAAAAAAATTTCATGCACACTTTTATAATTCTAATAATTGTAAAATTGTTATGTCTGGAAAAATAAAATTGGAACAGCATGAAATTATTACTCGCTATTTTGGAGATGCTGCCTGGAATGTACACAAGTCGGTAATAACTTTGCCCGATTATGTTATTGAACCTTCTGAACAAAAATCTCATTTTGTTGAAAAACCTGATGCGGTGCAATCGGCGGTGCGAGTAGGAAAATTGCTTGTAAATAAGTATAATCCCGATTATTCAACTCTTCAGGTGTTAAACACTATTTTAGGCGGTTATTTTGGTTCACGCCTTATGTCAAATATTCGCGAAGATAAAGGATATACGTATGGAATTGGGTCGGGTATAGTGTCGCATAAAACGGCAGGATATTTTGTTATTGTGTCGCAAGTGGGGAGCAATGTATGCAAACAAGCTCTTAACGAAATATATTATGAATTAAAGCGTTTGCGAACCGAAACAATACCAGATGCTGAAATCCAGACTGTTAAAAATTATATGAAAGCGGCTATTGCTCGTAATTTTGATGGACCGTTTGCTTTATCTGAAAGTTTTAAAACTATTTTAGAATATGATTTAGGATATAAATATTATATGCAATTCTGGAAAAAAATTGATAAAATTTCAGCATCTGAACTTAAATATTTAGCAAATACCTATCTTAATGAAGGTTCTATGTATGAGGTGATTGCAGGTGGAAATCCATAATAAATACTCTATGAAACAGATTTTTTGTTTTCTTTTTGTGTTGTGTATTGCCAATAGTTCTTTGTGTTTTTCGCAAAGTATTGACCCGCCCGAAGTGCAATTTGTGAGTGTGAATCCATATACCAATCAAATAAGCGTAGCATGGAATGCAAGTTCAAATACAAATGTTGCGTTTACGCGTGTGCATTATGTATATGATAAATCTACAATAATAAAAGGACAAACAGTTGAAGATATTTACGAAAATGCAGATGATACACTCATTTTTTCTACATCTTCGTATCCTATTTTTACAAAGCAAGCAAACGAAGCTCCTTTATCTTTTGCAGTTGATGTATATACCACAACCAATGAAAATTCAATAACATTAGATAAATATCATACAACGTGTTTCCTTTCAAACACTACCTATGAATGTGCGGGGGGAATCAATCTTTCATGGACAGCTTATGAGGGTGATAATGTGTCTGTTACTGCATACGAAATTATTGAAGTTGTAGATGCGAACACCGAGATTGTTATTGGAAACGTGGCGAGTTCGCAGCGTGAGTTTCTTGTCCCTCACACACACATGCAGCTTCGTCGTTTTTTTGTACGAGTTTATATAAAACATACAAATTCTGCCCTCTATGTTTCGACTTCAAACCTCACAACTTCTGAATATTCTACTGGTACGTATCCTACTTTTTTAGACATAGAAACAATGCATGTAGATACTGCTCAAAATATAATTTTGTATATGCATTGTGATTCGCTTTCTGACTTTTCTACCTATCTTGTTGAACGTTCCTTTCAAAATCGAGTGCATTTTGTGGCATATGATACCATATATGCTCCAAAACACGCATCGCATTTTTCGTATGTGTTGCCACATCGTTTTTATGTTGATTCATTATTTTTTTATAGACTTCATGCAATAGATGATTGTGGTACAATACTTACAACAACAGCTATTGTAAATCCTATGCAGTTGTATGTTCAGGATTTAAGTCCGTATGAACATCTTTTATCATGGCACCCCGGTTTAATGTGGAGTGAAGAATATGATGGATATCGTGTGGTTAGAATTACTAATGCAACCACAGAAACATATATTGCAGAACTTTCTGTAAGCGAAGAGGTATTGTTAGATGAAATTACCGACTATGCTATTGACCCTAAAATTTGTTATAGAATTGATGCATTTAAAAACAGAGAAAATAAAGCATTATATACAAATTCAAATTATGCGTGCGTGTATAAAGAAAGTAGCATTTTTTTTCCAAACGCCTTTAACCCACAGAGTGCGATAGAAGAAAATAGAGTGTTTAAACCAAAATTTGCGTACATTGCAGGAACGTACAATCTACAAATTTATAGTAGAAATGGCTCAATGATATTTGAAAGCACCTCTATAGAAAAAGGTTGGGACGGAACCATTAATAAAAAAATGGCAGCAGAAGGAAGTTATTTATATACTGTTATTATTGAAATGCCAAGTAAAAAAACAATACATAAAACAGGAGCTGTTATGTTACTATTACATGATTAACAGTAAAAAATAGCGAGTTTTACTATACGTAAGGAGTGTTTTTGGTTATTTTTCAACTTTTTGATTGTCAATAATTTTTTTTACAAAACAGTTTAAAATGAATGGTTTTTAATACTTTTGCGTAATAACAAAAGTTTGTCAGCAATTTATCATTATCTGAAAAGATTAGAGTATAAATTGTTTGAGTATCTATTTGAATTTATGTTTAATATGTTTTAAAACATACGTACTAAGAAAATGGCAGAATTTACGCAAGAAGAAAAAGATTATATCGAAAGTCAGTTTAAAGAAATTCTCAAATGCTGTCCAAAATGCAATAAAGATCAGCATAGTGTTGATATGATACGAAAAGCATTTGATCTTGCTAATAAAGCTCATTATGGAATTCGCAGAAAATCAGGAGAACCGTACATTATTCACCCAATTGAAGTGGCAAAAATTGTTTCGGGTGATATTGGCTTAGGTATGCGTGCTGTAATATGTTCATTATTACATGATGTAGTTGAAGATACTGATGTAACAATAGAAGATATTGAAATTTTATTTGAACCAAAAATCGCACAAATTATTGACGGACTTACCAAAATTAGGGGAGTACTGAAAACAAAATCAAGTCAAGCCGAAAATATCAAAAAAATATTACTTACTTTATCAGAAGATGTTCGTGTGATTCTTATT
>JAAYPM010000127.1 GCA_012519815.1 Bacteroidales bacterium | reverse complement strand
TTATGGATATAAACTACACGGAATTTGCTCTTTAAATGGTGTTTTTCAAAGTGTTGAAATAACTCCTGCATCTGTTCATGATATACACATGCTTAAAGATATAAAATGGAAATATAAAGAATGTACTATCTTAGGTGATAGAGGCTATGTATCAGCAGATTACCAATTAAATTTATTTGAAACTGTGAACATAAAACTTGAAACACCAATGAGAAAAAATCAATTAGATTATAAAAAACAACCGTATGTTTTTAGAAAAAGTAGAAAGCGAATTGAAACGTTATTTTCTCAACTTTGCGATCAATTTAGAATAAGACAGAATTTTGCAAAGTCATTTATTGGATTTAAAACAAGAATACTATCTAAGATAACAGCATTAACACTAATACAATACCTAAATAAATTCGTTTTTAATAGACCTATTAATAAATTAAAGGTAAATTTGTTTTAAATGCACAACGGGTTATATAATATTTTTTTAATCAGAACAATAAAAACAACACCGCACCAACACGAACTCTAAAAATCTATAATATTATAATCTTTCCGAGAAAAACATCATACGGATTAAGAAATGTTTTACTTGCTTTTTTTAATACTTCCTTGTTCAAATTTCCAAAATGTAGCTGAATTTTTTTTCTGAGAAAAAAATGTTTCAAGCAATGCTTTATCGGTGTCGGTAATAAAAATTTGCCCAAACTCCTGTCTGTCAACAATGTCAAGTACTTTTTTAGTGCGTTCTGAATCGAGTTTATCAAATAAATCGTCGAGTAATATTATTGGTGATTGTTTCTTTTTTTCTTGCAATGATTGATATTGTGCAAATTTAATGGCAAGCAAAAAACTCTTTTTTTGTCCTTGAGAGCCTCCATGCTTTAAAAAACCTGAATTAAATAAAAAAATAATATCGTCTCTATGCACACCCGCAGTTGTGTAACCTAATATGGAGTCTTTTTCAAAGTTTTTTTGCAATAATTGTTCAAAAGGTTGTTGGTTTCGTTGTGAATCATATTGAAGTGCACATTCGTCTGTATTTGAAATAGCTTGATAATATGAAATAGTTATTTTTTCAAGTTCAGAAATTGCAGCTTTTCGTTGTGCATAAATCAACTCAGCATATTCACATAACTGACTATCAATTATTTCTAAATATGTGTAATCAATTTTTTTATCTTGTTTTAAGATTGTATTTCTTTGATTAAGAATTTTATGATATGCAACTAAATTTTGTAAATATTCGGTATCGTATTGAGAAATATATGTGTCAATAAATTTTCTTCGCTCACTTCCACCGCCATTTATGAGGGAAATATCGGCAGGACAAATAAATATAATGGGAATCAATCCAATATGATCAGAAAAACGCGCATATTTTTTATCATTGCATATAATTCGTTTTTCTTTTTCTATGCTGTCATACGAACATGCTATTTTGTATTCTTTTTTTTTGACAATAAAATTACCTTGTATAAGAAAGGCTGTTTTTGAGCTGTTTACATTTAAACTATCGTTGGTAATAATATTGCTTTTACAGGCTGCTAAAAAGTAAATACTGTCTAACAAATTCGTTTTTCCCACGCCATTTTTCCCAATTATGCAGTTAATGCTTTCGTCACATTCTATAGAAATATCTTCTATGTTTCTATATTGATATGTATGGAGATTTTGAAGAATCATGTGTTTTTTTTACAAAGAACGAAAAAAAATGCTAAAGAAACTTATCGAATTAACATAATGTTTCCAAACGGTGTTGCCGTGCCGTTTCCTCGAGGAATACCTGGCCACACAGTTCCGTCTTTAAATGTAATATGTGCTTTCCAAATGTATGTGTCTGATTTTAATGGGATTCCATTACAAGTTCCATCCCATGCTTCGGTAGGCCGTCCTTCTGCATCAATTTTATTTGTGTACCACACTACATTGCCCCATTGGTCAAAAATCCATAATTCATATGACGCTAAATTATATCCTTGCGGTTTAAATTTACGCACTCCCGCAGCTTGATTATTTGGAGCCAGAGCATTTGGAATATAAAATCCTGTTGAAATTTTAATATAAATTTCTTCTTGATATTCTTGAATACACCCAAATTGATTTTCAGCCGTAAGTGTTACATTATAAAAGCCGTATTCATATTTCGGAGGATATATTTCTATTTCATTAGAAAACACTATAGTATCGTCCATACCAAAATTCCATGATAATTGCATATCCATATCAATACCATTATTGCCATCTATAATAGGTGCTTGTGTTGATTGATTTACGAATTTAACAAGTCGTTCTACTCCAAGTGATTCCATTTTAAAAAGTGGCTTTGGATATTCAGCAATATATACCAACAAAGTAGTATCAGCAGAACAGCCATATTGATTTGTTTCTGAAAGCATTACAGTATCAATTCCTGAGGTGTACCAATCAACAAGAATGCTATTACTTTCATTGTCTTTTGTATAATCAATTCCATTACCTTGAATTTTCCAAACATAGTTGCTCTGTGCAGTAAAATTTGAATTAAAGTATAAAATTTCTTTTTCTCCTAAACAAATTTCTGTTTTTCCTTTAATAGACGGAGTTGGTAAGGGGGATATAACAATTGTTTTAAATAAAGGTAAGCTGCGACATCCATCTAATGTATTATATATTTCAAGAGGATATTTTACAACACCATTAGTATATATTGTTTCAAGATTAAGGTACGAATCTGTTGATAATACATCTTTAGAAACAGTATCAATCCAAACCATATGAGTGCTATTTCCTGTTGCAATCATTTCATCTCTACCAATACAAATAACATCTGGACTAACTTGCGGTATTTCGGGTGCAGGTTTTAATTCATAGGTTAAAAATATGTCTTCGCTTTGGCAAATTGAATTGTCGGCATACAAACGAATTTCTATTTTTCTAAATTCGGGAGTGTAATCTGTTTGTGGAAATTGATTGCCAAAAATAACTTCCGGATTTGTATTATAATCAGTTACCCATCTAATTTGAGCACTTCCTGAAGTTGCGTACAGAATAGCTCTATCGTGCTCGCAGCTAACTATGTCTGTTTTGCTTGTGTTAAGAGTGGGTGCGTTAGGGCGTGCTAATCGCGTAAATGTATATGATGATTTATTACTTTCACATGAATTTACTGTTTGAGTAGCATACACTGTGTATGTTTTCACCCCTTCGTCGTTTGCTTGAAACGGATTATCATGCCCTATAATAGCATCATTGCCATCATACCATGTAATATTTTGACCACTTGCGTTTAAACGAGGCATTGGTTTTCCATCGCACGACGGTCCAACAACACCTTGTTGTTGAATTACTGGAGGCTGAGGTTGTTCAATTCTTACTAAATTAACTTGTGTAGCGTAACTTGTACACATATCAACAGTTTGTCGAACAAAGTAACTGTGCGATTTATTGTCATCGGGTGGTAAAAGAGTTTCGACATTTCCAATACTTGCAAATGTTGTATCATCATACCACATAAAATTGGCATGTGAATATTCTGAACTCACTCGTAATAAACCCGAAGGTAAACCATAACATATAGCAGTATCTTGTGGTATAGGTTTATTTGGTAAATCGAATACCGTAATAGTATATGATGTTTTTTCGCTCACACATCCATTTGTATTTTGAGTTGCTTCAAAGGTATAATCAGTATTTGTTGTATTTTCTACTGTATATTGATTTCCTGATGCTATGGCAACAGATGAACCAACAGAATACCATGTAATATTGCTACCCGTTGCTGTGAATGTAATCGATTCTCCTCTACATGCATTTGAACCAGAAATGCTTGGAGGAGTTGATTTTGGTTTTACGGTAAGTATAGTTTCCGTAGCTTCACTTGTACACGTTGTAGAATGTGTAGTCCAGATTGTATATGTTCCTTCAGAAACACCTTCAAATGTATATAAATTTTCACTTGAAACACTTAATGAAATACTTGGATCTTCGGTGTACCATTGTACTGTACCAGTTGTAATTTGAGCACTCAATGTTGTTTCTTCACCAATACAAATTTCTAAATCTCCGCTTATTATAGGTTTTTGTGTTTCATTTACATGTACGCTTATTTTTGCACGTGCTCCTTCACAATTATCGTCATATTGAGCTACATAAAAGTCTTGCGTTCCTGTGGTAGTAGGTGTAAATGTATATGATGTACCTGTATGTACTATAGTGTTAAGGTCGTGAGCTGCATACCAACGAATCGTTTCTGTTCCAACAGCTGAAAGTGTAACAGGCTCATTAATACATGCCTGTGTAAGAGGATTGGGAACAGTAGGTGCAAGTAACGGGCAATCAATTATTGAAAACAACATACAAGCAGCTTCGCTCACGCATGTGCCATCGGTTTCGGTTACGCAATATTCCCATGTGCCTACTTCGTACGGACCAATATGATTGATGCTTGTGCCACTTCCCATATCTGCATTATTGTAATCTGTCCAAGTAAGTGTTCCTCCAGAACTTATGGCAGATATAGTATAATCAGTGTCGGTAATAAGTATTGTTTTATCCAAAACCGCTGGAGGTGTAATTTCACGCAGTTCAAACGATTGAGATGTTGTATATGAACATCCTGTTACCGTATTTGTTGTTGTTGACGAAAAATTGTGAATACCAGAAGGATATGTATGCGTATTAAGATTGTCGGTAGCAACATTATTAATAAACGTTTCTATAGTAAATATTCCTTCTGCATGTGTAGGGAATATTTCGGTTCCACTATTTTTACAAATTACCGCATCAATAGAAATAGAAATTGTTGGTAATTTATGAATTGTGAGTAACACAGTAGTTCCCCCACCCTCACAAGCATTTTCACCAGAACTTGTAAGTGTTGCATAATATTCAAATGTTCCTGTTTTATCAAGAGAAATAGATGGAGTAAAATGTGAATCAGTACTTATTTGTGTGCCATTTTCATACCATGTTACCTTATCGGTTTCTAAGGCTATAAATGTTGGAATAGCTTCACCTTTACAAATAGAAATATGTGGTTTTTCTATATTTGGGGCAGGAGTTGGGCAGTCTATAATGGTGTATGTCATACACGCCTCTTCACTTTCACAAATTCCATCACTTTCATACACACAATAGTTCCACGAGCCAATTTGCACAGCACCATTATGTTGCATTGTTTCTCCCGTTGTAACTATAAAATCATTTTGGTCTTTCCATGTAAGTGTACCGCCTTGTCCTATTGCCGAAATTGTTACATCAACAGGATCAAGTAAACTGGTTTTATTTGCAACAGTTGGAGCTGGAATTTGCCGTATTTCAATGTCTTTTGATATAGTATTTGAACAATTTGTTGTAGGATTTGTATATTCATACGTAATTGTATATAATCCACTGTTGAGATTGTCTGTATCAATGTTGTTTATTTCCGTAGAACCTAATGTAAATACACCGCCTGTTGGTGTTACTACAGGTTGAATGATTCCTGTGTTGTTACAAAGCACCTCATCAACAGAAAGTGTAAGCGATGGTAATTCATGAATAGTAAGCGAAATAGTTGCAGGAATTCCTTCACAACCATTTATAAGTGTAGCGAAATACGTAAATGTCCCTGTTTCGTCTGCATTGATAGAAGGGGTAAAATCATTTCCAACATGTATTGGCATATGCATATTATCATACCAAGTAACAGTTCCTATTTCATTAGCAGTAAATGTTGGAATAGATTCCCCTACACATATTGATTGCGTTGCATTTGCTATTGAAGGTGGCGGAATATTGCAATCGTTTACAGAAAGAGTCATACATGCTTCGTCGCTATAACAAGTTCCATCAAATTCTTTTACACAATAATGCCACAAACCAGTTTGTGAAATATCGTTATGTACTATTGTTTCCCCAGTGCCAATAAATTCCCCTATGTGATTTGTCCATTCAAATGTGCCACCACTACCAGTTGCTGTAATAGAAACAGGTGCATCTCCAATCGTTGCCGTCATGTCATGTACTATTGGTGTAGGAATTTCTCGTATTTCCACCCAAAGTGGTTCATAATGCAATTTTTCAGTAGAGCAAAGCGTAACAGGATCTACATAGTTAAATGTAAGAGGATATGTACCAGCCACATATAAACCTGGGTCTATTTCAGTAATAGGATTTCCATTAAATACTACATTCACTCCTTCAGGTGATTTTGTTGGTATTACTATTGAACCATTTTTACAAATTATTGAAGGAGCATCAACAGTTACTGTTGGTGTTGGATTTACTATAATAGGTTTTGTAATTGAATGAGAGCATCCGTTTTCTGTAATTTCATACGTAATTTCATACGTACCATCTAATGCCATAGTAAAATCTGTACCAACAACTCCATCTCCAGAGAAAGTTCCGTTTTTAGGATTTACAAAATCTAATAAATCTACCGTTTCGTCAATGCATGTGGAGTTAATATCATTAAATGTTACATGTGGTTTTTCAAATACCTGAACCTCAGATGTTGCTGTGTTTGTACAAGTATGTGCATCGGTATATGAATAGATAATTGTTATAGTAGAACCCGCTGTTACAAGTGAAGGAGTAAAATTATTTGCACTAACACCATCGCCCGAAAATGTTCCTCCTACAGGAGTTGCAAGGTCAGTTAAAGCAAGCGGATTGTCATATTCACACATATTTGGTATTACTGCAAAATTAAGTGTAGGTAATTCTCGAACTAAAATTTGTGTTTCTATCTTGTTTGTACACAAAGTAGTAGGATTAGTATATGAATATTCAAAAGTATATGTTCCTTGTGCTTGAGGATTAAATTCATTACATGTACTCGATTCTTCAAGGCAGGTAACAATACCAGAAGTTTGTGATTTATATTCATCAAAATTAATAACTTTTGAACCTTCGCATACATCAGCAGGTGGTGTAAAACTAACATTTGGCAAAGCATTAATACGTAATGTAATTGTTGCACGAGGACTTTCGCAATTTTCTGTTGCATCAAATTGAGAAACTTCAAAACTATATGTTTGCACCTCTGTTTGTGATGGAATAAATGTAGTAGTTGTATTATTTTGAACTTCATTTCCTTCAAAATACCAAATTATTGCATTGCCTGCATCTGCTGTTACTTCGAGCGTTTTTGATGTAGGATTGCTATCGCCAAAACACATTTCAACTAAACTAACAATTGGTGTTGGTGCAACAACCGAACAATCTGTAATAGTAAGTGTAACCTGTGTTGCAGTAGATACACATCCTTCTTCGGTACTTACGGCATAATATGTATATGTACCCGGTATTCCCTCATTATTAACAATAACCTCAGCTGCATTTGCTTGGAATGTAGTTCCTGTACCAACTTGATTGGTTAAAGCGGCATCACTATACCACACCACGTTTGTTCCATTTGCCGAAAGTGTTGGCACAGATGTTTGGTCTGTAATACGCGTATATACTTCAGAAGCATTTGTTCCAATTGGGGGTTGTGGAGAATACACAGTGATATTTTTATGTGCTGTATTTGTACAAACACCATCTGAATATTCGTATGTAATAGTATATTCTTGATTAAGATTTGCAAGAGATGGATTAAAACCACTTGTGATATTTAATGAAGGCGATGCGGTAAATGTACCAGCTGTAGGTGTGCCTGTAAGAGCAATAATTTCATCATTTGCACATGCTGTTGCTTGCAACGAAAAGTCAACATCAGGTTTATCTTGCACTTCAATAGTAATAGTTTTAGATGCCGAACACCCCGAAGCTGTATAATTATACGTAATAATATGCTCTCCAACTCCTGCTGTTGTTGGATTAAAAGAATTATCATTAATTTCTTCTCCTGAAAACACCCCTGAACCTCCGTTTGGTGTTCCCGAAGCAGAGAGAGTTATTGGATTTGCATCAACACATATTGGCGAAACTTCAGCAAATGTAATTGTTGGTATAGGATGTATATCAACAGTAATAGTACCATAATCACTTATACAATCACCTATTTGAATACGAAGTTTGTACATGCCCGCATGTTCAATTTGTGCATTTGATATATGTGGATTTTGTGAATGAGACGTAAAATTATCAGGTCCTTCCCATATATAAGTAGCTCCAAGAACTTCTGTTGTGGAGAGTTCTAAATCGCTACCAACACAAATTGGTGAATTGCTTGTTGGAGTAGGAGTGGCGGGTGGTGGTAAAATATTTACTTCAATTTCGGCACGTTCACTTTCGCAAGCATCTATTGTTTGCGAAACAAAATATGAAATTGTGCCCGAATTTGAAGCATCAGGTGTTGGTGCACTTGCAAGTGGCGTTTGTGTGGTATTATCGCTATACCATTGTAGATCAACACCTGTTGCAGATAATGTTTCCATTGTACTTCCTACACAAGCAGAAATTAGAGAAATTACGGTAGGTGGTGCTGTTTCTTTGGTAGTAACTGTAATTTCGGCACGTTCACTTTCGCAAGCATCTATTGTTTGCGACACAAAATATGATATTGTGCCCGAATTTGAAACATCGGGTGTTGGTGCAGTTGCAAGTGAGGTAGTTGTAGTATTATCGCT